>DPLM01000105.1 GCA_003541985.1 Deltaproteobacteria bacterium
GTTAAGCGGGTGAAGAAGGCGAAGGCTGGGCGAAAACGAGTTCTTGAGAACTTCACACTCGAAGGACAAGCAGAATCGTACGAAGATGTCTTCCTACGTTCTGTCCAGAAGCGACGTTGGAGAGACTCCTAACCTTACTAAAATAGAATTTCAGGTTTAAGTAGCCTCGGTATCCGTATCTCTCATGGCAAAAAAAGGCGGAGGCAGTAGAAGCGGCGGAGGAAAAGGCCGCAGCAGTCCACGGAATGCACCAAGTAAGACTGGGAATCCATCCGGTAAAGGTCGAGGAAATAATCCTCCAAGGAAAAAGTGAATCATCAAATTTCACAATCTTTAGTTGAACAGTTTGTTCAATGTAGAATCAAAGATAACAACGATTCCCTCGTTTTTTCAAATCAGTCGTACAAATCGAACAGCACATATTTCTTCAGTGATGAGTTCTTCCCCGTCCCGGTGACTTCGTACAAGGACCTGAGAGTTTTCACCCTCTACAGGTGCGACCAAACAAGCGCCATCTGCCATTTGCTCAATCCATGGTTGGGGGATGGAATCACCACATGCAGCAGCAATTATTCCATCAAAAGGGGCATATTCTGCTTTACCGATCTTTCCATCAGCGAGAGAGATTGATGCTGGCAGAAGATTCAATTCTCCCAATGTATTCTTTGAACGTTCGAACAATTCTGAAACGATTTCGATGGAATGAACCTCAAAACCCATGCTGACTAAAATCGCTGTCTGATAGCCGCATCCAGAACCGATTTCCAATATACGACTTCCTTCTGGAAGATGACCGAATTGTGATGTCATGAGTGCAACCATGTAGGGTTGACTGATGGTTTGGCCAAGTCCAATTGAATGTGGACAATCATCGTACGCAATACCATTCATACTATCGGGTAAAAAATGATGCCTGGGAATTGCCGTCATAGCGGCAATCGTGTGATCACATGTGATTCCACGGCCTACGATTTGTTCGAGCACCATGGTATGGTGTAGTCGTTGCAAATCTTCAGCGCTTGGATTTGGGTGAACATTCTTTTTTCTCGACATCGCCCTCAATCCGACCGATGGGTTCCGACATCATAATGTCATTGAACTGTTTAGAAAAGATGATGACGGATTCTGACCTTGGCGAGAAAATCAACCGTCTCCCACTAGACTTGTCTTACATGTTGCATGTCTTCTCGAACCACGATAGCGATGAGATGGACATATCAACATTGTACTGGCGTACGGCAGATAGTATCGATACTGAGGAATTTCTTCAAGCGAAAATATGGAATTGGAAAAAACACCGTGGAATGGACGTGCCTGATGAACCCCCACATGATGCCAGAAGGGACATGGATGCCGTTTTGAAGCTTCGGAAAAAGGATTTGATTCCGTTCGCAAAATATCACAAGATTGACACCTCTTTACGTAAAGAAGAACTTCTTCAGAGATGCAAGCCAGAGTTGGCGAAAAACCCAATTTTTCACCAAATGCTTTTCACTTTAATCAATGAATCATTCCTTTCTGTCACTTACGACGAGTCAGGTGAAAGCCCCACCATCCTCGTACGCCTCAAAGAACATGAGGATTTGATTCGCAGTCACCTACAGGCTCGATGGGATAACGACCGGATTATGTTGAAAGATTATCTTGACAGATATTTGATCGAGGCGTTTGGGATACAAGACTCGCCACTGGAAAAGGCACTGCTCCGTACAGACCGGCGAAATTCAGTACAAAAGGAATTAGAGTATCGAGCCGTGTCAGATACTCCGATTCCAATACCTGGAGGGACAACAACCTCGGCGTATGGCGTGATTCTTTGGATTCTCACCTCGACGGAACTCAAACCGAATGATCGCGTCCTTATTTGTGGAGCAAAGGGAGCTATGACCGCGGTTTTAGCGAAACACATCGTTGGGGACGGAGGAGAGGTTCGCGTAATTGAATGGAATGAAGAGACTGCTGAGTGGGCAAGAGAGTCCATCTCTAGACATGGTTTTTCTTCAGACGATATCGAGGTTATTTTGCAAGAAGATGTTACAATTGGTAGCGGTAAAGAGGGTTATTGGACAACGATTATCATGAACGGTTCGATCCCAAAAATTCCCTATCCTTTATTGGATCAGTTGGATGATGAAGAAGGCAGAATCCTCTTTTTTATGCAGGATTCCAAAGAGAACTCGCAAACATGCTGGGTTGTGCACAAGAATGAATCAATTGTTACACAAAAAGAACTCAGCAAATTCAGGTTCACGCCAATCTATGGAAAATACGGATGGGATAGTATAGAGAAACTGCAACTTGATTACCAGCGATTAAAGAAAGAACAACGAGAGAAATCTCTGCGCGAACGAGTAAACCGTTTGGATGAATTGTTGCCTTATTCCCTATCTCGTGCTTTTAGCGTCGCTTCAAATGCAAAAACACCAAACGATCAACATAAGATGGTCATCCGATTGTTTGATCTACTGAATAAATATCATGTCTTTCTCAGTCTAGCCATTATCGGACAGACAAAGAAAATGAATGACAATATGAGGGATTTATTGAACAAATTCTCAATGAAAGCTCAGATGGGCGATTGGGTTCAATTTCTTCGCCAAGTTTGCTCCGAGAAGCATGACAATTCTGCATTGAGTGAGCTTAAATCGTTTCTAACACAAAAAACGGCCTCTGAATCCATCCTTTCGGCCTTTCTGCAGTTGCAAATAGAAACTGGAAAACAAGGAGCAGGTAAGCGAAAATCCGTGTCAATAATCGATTTTCTGGGTCAAGTTGTATCATACAGAAACATCAGTCAGGACGGACATGGTAGGAAACGTAGTTCGGTGGTGATTGAGCAGAACGCCAAGATGCTTCGAGAGGCATTTATTGAACTCATGAGCGAAGATAACCCTATCACAAATTGGCTCCTGTTTCATGTGGATAGCAATGAACGTCGAATCGAAGGAGGTGTTAAATTTGGTAAGCGAGAGCTTATGGGGAGTAATTTTGACTACGAATCAACCATTGAAGACTCAGACAGTCCTCTAGCTATCAATACAATAGCAGGAGGCGTTTACATTGATGTGAAAGGCAATTACTTTACCATGAGTCCATGGTTAGCCTTTGGGGAAGGTCAACATGGTGATGAGGAACTCTTTGTTTACAAGAGTGATGGGAAGTGGGAAACGTATCACAATTCGGATCGATATCCAGCCGAGAGAGAAAAAACGCTAATGACGAAGTTGATTGAGCGATTCCCTCCAAGTAGAAGACCTCTAAAAAACAAAAATGAAGGCAAGGCTGTCTTTACAGAGATGCTCGCTTTGTTTGTAGATGATGGCTTATTGGAAAATTGGGAGGTACGGAAGTTGGTTGATATCCTAAAGAAATTCGGGCTTTGTGAGAATGATGAAGAAGGATTGGAACAAATTAAACAGATTGTCGAGTCCGAATATCCAGATGTCGTGTTCGAAAGACAGAGTGTTGAATGAATCATACCTCACTTTGAGTAAAGGTGTGATTAAATTAGAAGATAGTTTGCTGAAGTGACTTTGTGAATCATTCGTTGATTAGTCCCAATTGTCATCGCCACAACAGGTTTGACAAATCAGAGGTATCTGGCCTGGATCCATCAACTTTCCACAAACCGTACATGGAACCCACTCACTAGGCATGGTGCAAAATATTAACATTCGGTAAATAGAGATTGTCAATGAATAAATATGGTGTGAAACAATCAGCACTCATGAGCAGAAGGATGTACGATGCTGAATGCCGAGAATGTGGCCACGAATGGGAATTGACCTTGATTGAGTTTGATCATTACAGCGAAGTTGGTTGTCCAAGATGTGGTTCAAACGCTTGGAGCTCAAGTGATTAAATGACCAACCCTCGTACACTCATCATCATGAGAGGTTTACCAGGAAGTGGTAAATCGACCTTTGTCAAAGAAAATTTCCCAGATGCTGTTGTTTGTTCTGCAGATTCATTTTTTGTGAATGAAGACGGAGAATACATCTTTGAGAATTGGAAACTGCAGCAAGCACATCAACACTGTTTCCGCACGTTCATTGAAGCTATAACATCGGATGCAGAAATAATTGTTATCGATAATACAAACACTTGCAGGTGGGAGTATGAGAACTATGTTTTCATGGCAGAGAAATTTGGTTATCGTATCAGAATAATTCGAATGAATTTCGCAGAATCCGACATACCATTGTTTGGGAAACGGAACATACATGGCGTTCCAGAGTTGAAAATAAATCAAATGTTTGAACGATTTGAAGACGACACTGATGAAGAGATTCGTGGATAAACCCCGAAGGCACAGATCTTTCAACCGAACATATGGTCTGGTTCATCGAGTTTTTCGTTTTGTTTTTCTATGAGTTTAGCGATGTTGGGATTATCATGCAACATTCGTACCATGCTGAATCCTGAATAGGTAAAGACGTAGTTTGACTCATCGGTCTTCTCTAAGACACGCTGTCGTGTAAGGTAATCTAGAAAACCTTGTGGCATTCCAATATTGGCTGCTTCCGAAGCACTGATTTTTCCTTTCTCATCATCTTCCTTGAGAGTGAATACAGAACGAAATAAATCAAGGGCTTCAGGTGGCAGTTTACTCAATCTTGTGTATGCGCCGAGTGTTGGCATTTCGATGACATCCTTGTTCGGCTGAACGACTTGTTCTCCGTCAGGTTGTTTTACGTAAAAAATTGGTACTCCAGCGATCGTGGCTGCGGATGAAGCCGCAGCAGCCATGTGCATCGTCCCCCCAGTAATCCCCATGAAGATGTACTCCAATTCAGCAGATCGAAGTACATCGATAGCTCTCAAACTTTCTGTCATGATGTTTTCTGCAGATTCATCGGTGAAGAGTCTCTTGATGACAGCGACATCACCATCTAAGTCATACTGCTTTTTCCAATGACTTAGTTTTCTTCGTGTTGTACTGGCATATTCTTCACTTGTCAGTAAAGTAATGTAATCTGGGTTATAGTACTGGATTGAGGTTTTCACATGTTCTGTAGATTTCCCAATGGTCATTATGAGTCCTGTTGTGGCCATAGTCTTGCGTAGACTATCTTTGATTTATTCTTCACTGTGACTCACTCAAATTGAAAACGTTGCAGAAACTTTGTTTAGTATCTCCAATGGTGTTAAATTATGAGTCAGATACAACTGATTGAGAAATTTTCAGTTGCATTAGATGCGCTTTTTCTAAACACGAAGCATCAATCAGAAAAGTTACTCTTGCTCGAAGAACAAGTAAAAGAGGAACTTGGAGAGTTACTTGGTAGGGAGATATACTCTGCGGGTTCCCAACTGCTTGGACTTCTTATGTTTGATTCGGATATTGATGTCGCAATAGCGGTTGAAGATGAGAGCGATCTTAAACACGTACTCAGTATTTTGGAATCCAAAAATTTTGATTTCGAAGCCTACACAAACAAGATCTACCATGGGTTGCAATTTGGTGTTTGCTGTTCAGTGATGGAAGGTGTGAAAATAGACATTCAATTACGTTCGAAGAAGAATATTGCAGATCTTGAAGCACAGATAGCAAATTTACCCAACTGGGACGAAGAAGAAATCTCTCGACTTCGGAAGAAAAAAATACTTACACGAGCCATCGGTGGTTCAATTTACGTCAATTGGAAGCATGATTTGTACAGGTTACATCTGCCAGCGTTGATTCTGTCGAACACAAGGAGAACAGCGGATGAGATGTGCCGAAGTCACAACACATTGCTCAATGGCCAATGCCCAAAAAGAGCAACGCATGGTCCGTTTTGCAAATTACACAAAAGCGAGGATGATTGCTGATGACAAATACATGGCTGAATGATGCAAGTACCGATGGCGTCCAAAATACGACACTTGTGTTGATTAAACCAGTTGGCTTATCGCATTGGCCAACAATCAAGAAAATGATTCTCAACACTGCTCCAATCAGCCGAACTCGTCTTGTCAAGGTCACGGAGAGTTTGATCAAGGAACATTATGATGAACACAGGGAACAAGGTTGGTTCGCCCAATTGACAAACTACTTTGTTGGTCGATATGTCCTGGCTGTAGAAATCTCTGCAGATCCCCTCAAGATCAGGAAAATCATAGGAACGACTAAACCGACAGACCCAACAAATACCGATACGATTCGTGGTTTAATTAACTCATTAACACCAGAAGACACAACGATGACTGAGTACACCAAGGGGATTGACAATCTCATTCATGGAGCAGATTCAGAAGAAGCGGCAGCTCGTGAAATCAAACTATGGTTTGATTCTCCAATGCCCCAAAATCCACAATATTTGTGCTTAACAAACCACAATCTCGAAATGGAGGGAGCAGTTTCACCTTTTGTTGGAATCCAATTTGATTTAGAAAATTCAAATGTTCTTGCGAGCCATGTAACAGACCTGTTGGAAGCCATGCCTTGGAATCAACATTGGAAAAAGGCAGGGAATGCAATTCCAATTGTTGTCGTTGGTGGTTTAACACCGGTGTCAATCATCGGTCTGCAATATCTGACAACATTTTCCGGAAGGAAACTCAAGTTTGGTTGGATGAACCCAGAGAGTGGCGAAATGCAAGTGATAGATCTTCAGACGGTGAAAAATAGAGCCACAAGGCATCGTATGTAACATTTAGCGATTTAATCTTCCAAATCAACGATTGGACTCATAATCGCTTCATTTCCTTTGCCTAAAATTGAAACATAATCGCTAAGATAATGTTTTGCCTTTTTTAATGTGAAGCTTTTGCCAAAATATATTTTCCGTTGCTCATTTGAGAGGTTCGCATTAATGACTGGTATTGCTTGCAACCAAGTACATGTTGAACCATCGAGATAACGAAGCAGGGCAGCACCAATTTTTCTGATAACATCTTGTTGTTTTTCGACAAACCTTGCTTGAATTGGTTCATTTTCCGCATCTTTTTGCTCGGATTTGTTTTTGAAACTCTCTGGTAGGATGCGTCTTAGAACCTCAATCTTCGTACCCGTTGCCTTTTCTATGCCTTTAATTTGATTTTTTACTATTCGCCTAAGAACTCTGAGGTTCAAATCGGTTGGTTTCCACTGAGAGCGGTTTTTTTTTCCAAGAATTTCTCTCCCTTCTGATAATCGAGTAAGGTGCAAAATATTGCTTCGCTCAAATGGCGATGTTGAATTCACAATAAACATGTATTCTTTATTCCGAAGGATTAGGTTTTGAGAGATTTGTGTTGCCTTTCTTTCACTGGTGAGGTA
>DPLM01000303.1 GCA_003541985.1 Deltaproteobacteria bacterium
CAGCCCCAAAGCCAAACCGACTGAAACAATTACTGAAGAGATCATAAAAGTACTTGTGACCTGCACCGAGTTCCAGAGTAGGTCATCTTCTAGTGCTCGTTGGTAATTCTCCAAAAGGTAGGGCCAAGTTTCCCAGCCATCGTATTCTGGTTCCCAAAGAGGTCTGGACTCACGAGCTCGACTGAGTTTCCATTCTCGAAAGCTGAGCCAGAATGATTGGAGCAGAGGCCAAAAGGACGTAACCAACACCAACACCAATGCTGGCAAAACAAATAGGTATTTAAGGTGTCGGTCACGCATTTTAGATCCGAATCAGTAACCAGCTCTTCGTAATATACGTTCGGTTCGCTGGCCTGCTTCTGCCATCAATTCTTCGACATTGCCGCCCGTGGAGGCTTTTTGAATCGCGTTTGAAAGCAAGTCTCCAATTTCAGGCCATTCAGGGATCTGAGGCATGATATCTGAGTTTGCCAAGCTCAAAGCAGCTGCTTGCTGAATGTTGTCATTCGCAGCATTTACCTCAGGATCTATAAGGCTCTGCTTGTGAGTAACGACGTTATTCACGATTGCCTCACCAGCGACCTCTCGTTCAATAGCATTTCTTCGATCAAGCTCTGGATTGGAGAGCCACTTTAAAAACTCCCAGCTCGCCTCCTGATTCTTGGAGTGCTTTGAAATACTGAAGGGCATGCTGATCGCGTAGGTTACTGTTTCTCCCTTGTAGGATGGCATCCCTGTGAAAGCAACCTGCTCCTTGGTAAGTGTAGACTGATTGGGGTTGTAGAATCCGCTGTAAGCCCACCACCAGACTGGTATCATTGCAGCTTTACCTTGCGAAAATTGGATTCTTGCATCCTGTTCCACGTTTGAAACAGCCCCTTCACCACAGATATCGTTAGAGGTATGCATTTCGATATAGTCTTTGGTTGCTTGAATCGCTGAAGGCGTAGTCCAGGCGGGCTTCATTTGACTGTCGAAAACATCCCCCCCTGCTGCCCATAGATAGTTTAACCAAATAAAAAGGTTTTGCCTGTTGCCATCAGCCCCATAGTAACAGGCTAGTCCACCAATTCCCTCTTTCTCCTTGATCATTTTTCCAGCGCTGACGACATCTGACCATGTTTTTGGTTCACTCAATCCATGCTTATCGAACAGATCCTTTCGATAGAACATCAACTGTGGATGAGCACGCAATGGGAATCCTAGAGTTTCTCCCTTGAACATAGCACTCTTTTTAAATGCCTCCGGATAGCGATCCATGCTTATGCCGTCTTGCTCTAACCATCCATCGATTGGTTGAAGCCAATAGGCGTTTGCGGGACCCCACGAATCTAAATAGTTCACCACATCAAAATTACCATCAGCAGCTACTCCGACACTTGCCACCTTCTCCTGAAGAGAGACAAATGGGATATGAGTCCAATCAACAGTAATACCTGTCAAGCTTTCGAACTCTTCATCGCGCAACTCGTAGGCTTTGAACTGTGGAGTAACAACCGAAAGAATGTTTAAAGTTGTGCCAGCGTAAGGTTTTCCAGATTTAAGCCCATAAGGAAGAATATTTTCACCCGCAAAAGCATTCGCAGCCATTAAGGAGCCACACAAAAGGGCACAAAAAGTTTTCCACATTTTCACCTCCACAAATGTATGAGAACAAAAAAATGATGAATGCGTATGCAAACATGCACACTAGTGCCAATCTCCTTGTTGAAGGTCAAGCGATTTTTTCTATACTTGATTTTTGGTTTAATTCAGCTTTTATTCGTACAATATAAAATTGCATACCTATGCAATAAATTTAAATCTAAGTTTAGAGAATTACGATGATTCAGTATCTGAAAGAAGGGAGAAGTTCAGCAGATGCGAAGGCTGATCAATCAAAAGTTCGTCATACTGTGGAGCAGATCCTCGCAGAGATAGAGTCGCGCGGGGATGCTGCTGTTCAGGAACTAGCTCAGAAGTTTGATGGATGGACTCGTCCAAAATTTTGCCTCAGTCCGGATGAAATTCAGGCTGCTTTAGGGGAGGTACCCGAATCTACCTTAGATGATATTCGCTTTGCCCAGACACAGATTCGTAATTTTGCCCAGATTCAGCGCTCAGCTTTACAAGATGTAGAAGTAGAAACGCTCCGAGGGGTGATTCTTGGCCATAAAAACCTACCTGTGAACAGTGTCGGCTGTTATGTTCCGGGTGGGAAATATCCAATGGTGGCCTCGGCTCATATGAGCGTAGTCACAGCAAAAGTTGCTGAAGTTCCAAGAATTATTGCATGTGCACCACCTTTTGAAGGCCGACCGCATCCAGCCATCATCGCCGCAATGCACTTAGGTGGAGCTGATGAAATTTATTGTCTTGGGGGGATACAGGCAGTGGGTTCGATGGCTTTGGGAACAGAATCCATTAAAGCCGTCGATATGTTAGTAGGGCCTGGGAATGTTTTTGTGGCAGAAGCGAAGAGGCAACTTTACGGTAGAGTTGGCATTGATCTTTTCGCTGGTCCCACAGAAACACTGATCATTGCAGATGAAAGTTGTGATGGAGAGCTTTGTGCTGCAGACCTGCTCGGTCAAGCTGAGCATGGTGTAAACTCTCCAGCAATTCTTCTCACCAATTCAGAGAAACTAGCCAAAGAGACCATGGAAGAGGTCGAACGACAGGTAAAGATTCTTCCAACAGGCGAAATTGCCGGTCAAGCATGGCGGGACTTTGGACAAGTAATTGTCTGTGAGAGTTACGATGAAATGGTCACCAAAGCTGATGAAATTGCTTCAGAACACGTGCAAGTGATGACAAGGAATCCCAACTTTTTCTTGGAAAAAATGACCAACTACGGAGCTCTATTCCTTGGCAAGGAAACTAATGTCGCCTACGGTGATAAAGTTATTGGAACCAACCACACGCTCCCGACAAACAAGGCAGCTCGTTACACTGGAGGATTGTGGGTTGGTAAATTCCTCAAGACCTGTACCTATCAGTGGGTGAAGACACCTGAAGCGAGTACTCTGATTGGTGAATACTGCTCAAGGCTTTGCGCTTTAGAAAACTTTGCCGGCCATAAGGAGCAAGCAGACATTCGAGTACGTCGTTACAATCATTGACCATCTATATGGGATGATCTGTGGCTGAACGAAAAGTGAACGCTACATCCACACAAGTGGCAAAATTAGCGGGAGTCTCTCAGTCTGCTGTTTCAAGAGCGTTCACTCCTGGTGCAAGCATCGCCGAAAGTACCAAAAGAAAGGTTCTTCAGGCTGCAAGGAAGCTTGGCTATCAACCAAATGCGATCGCACGAAGTCTGAGTACCAAGCGTTCCAAGATTATAGGAATCGTGATCGCAAATGTGACAACAAACCCATTCTACCCCGAAGTATTGGATGCCCTTAGTCATCGATTTCAACAAAGAGGACAGCGAGTCATGTTGTTTGTTGTCACACGTGATCAAAACTTGGATGATATCCTCCCCCAGCTTCTAGAATATCGTGTTGATGGAATTCTACTCACAGCCGCGACACTCAGTTCTGCAATGGCTCATGAATGCTCACGGCTCGGAGTTCCTGTAACGCTGTTCAATCGTTCTGTTCCAGATACTAATGCAAGCTCTTTTTGCTGCGACAATATTGAGGGGGGCAGAATGGCCGCAAGGCTTTTAATGGAATCTGGACATCATCAAGTAGCTTTCGTAGCTGGAAGTCGTGATACATCCACAAGTCTTGAGCGGGAGAGAGGATTCAGAGAAGAATTGAAAAAACATGGCCTGGAACCCTATATCGAAATGGGAAAATTTAGCTATCAGGGGGCATTTGACGCAGCTAGAAAATTAATGAGACTACCAAAATCACCTGACGCAGTTTTTTGTGCAAATGACATCATGGCAATTGGTGTTTTGGATGCACTTCGCCATGCTGAGCAGAAAAAAGTGCCTGAAGAAGTATCTGTGATTGGTTTTGACGATATTCCAATGGCTGCTTGGCCTAGCTACAATCTAACTACGATCAGGCAACCCATTGAAAGAATGATTGATTCTGCGGTTAATGATCTTCTTGATCGTATAAATCAAAATACCATAGTCTCAAAGCAAGAGTTAGTTCGTGGAGATTTAGTAGTCCGTTTCTCAACAAAATTACCTTCTGGGCTATCATCAGGGTATGTAATTTCAACTTCTGAAACCAGAAATGTCTAAGCATTCAATAATAAAACTCATTGACTCTCATCACCATCTATGGGAACCACAGGCGCTGCCTTATGTGTGGTTGCGTCAGCTTGGCAAATCTAAGCCATTCGGAGATCCCACGGCGATTCAACGAAATTATCTTCCAAAAAATTACCTTGACGATGCTGGAGAAGCTAACGACGTTGAACTTATTTCGTCCGTGCATGTTCAGGCAGACGGAGCGCTGCCAGATCCAGTAGCAGAAACTTTTTGGTTGGAAAGCCTCAAATCCACCATCCCTTCTGCTATTGTGGGATTCGCTGACTTGGAAAGTGCTGATTTGCACAGAATTTTGGAACAGCATGCCGAATCCCCTCGATTCCGTGGTGTTCGTCAAATCATTGGGAAGCTGGCTGATCGCCCAGATCTTTCTTTCACATCAGAGGATCTACTTGAAAAGTCCGCGTGGCAAAATGGGTTTGCCCTTTTGCAGGAATTTAACCTCAGTTTCGATCTGCAACTCTATCCTGAGCAAATGGAAGATGCTGCTAAATTTTTGGAAAAACATCTGGAAACAAAAGTTGTTCTGGATCATGCCGGTTGTCCCTATGACCAAACTGATCATGGTCTTGAACTTTGGGGAGCGGGGATGGAACAGCTTTCTCAACTGCAGAACGTTTATGTCAAGCTTTCAGGCTTTGGGATGTACAACAGTTATTGGGATGCTGAAAATACAGAAGGAATTTTTCAAAAATTATATAAGACTTTTGGGGCAGAGCGCTTGATGTGGGGGAGCAATTTCCCTGTTGATCGACTAATGCAGAGTTATGGACATTGTGTAAAACAACTTCAGACTTGGTTAGCTCCCCTTTCCAAAGATGAGCAAGAAAATATCGCTTGGCGATCGGCAGCGAAGTTTTATCGTCTGGACTTAGGCAAGTTTCATGGCTGACCTTGAACTACGAAATATTTGGAAGTCCTGGGGGAATTTTGTCGCTGTCAGGGATTTCCAACTGGAGATCTTCGACAGGGAATTCTTGGTTCTGCTGGGACCTTCGGGTTGTGGTAAAACGACGACAATGCGGATGATCGCTGGGTTAGAAGATCCGACTTCAGGAGAAATTTTCATTGGAAATAGAAAGGTCAATGATTTGGAGCCCAAGGATCGTGATGTGTCGATGGTATTCCAGAACTACGGTTTGTACCCAAATCTGAATGTCTACGACAACATCAGCTTTCCTCTCAAGGTCAGAAAGGTGTTGAAGGCAGAGCAGGATCAGCGTGTTCGAAAGGCTGCTGGTATGGTAGAACTCAACGACTTGCTGGATCGACGCCCAGCAGAACTATCTGGTGGGCAACGACAACGAGTTGCTCTGGCTCGCGCAATTGTTCGAGAACCCAACGTCTTTCTAATGGATGAACCACTCTCCAATCTGGATGCAAAGCTCAGGATCTCGACCAGGGCTCAGATTAAAAATCTCCAATATGAGTTACAGGTAACCACGGTTTACGTAACTCACGACCAAACAGAAGCAATGACTTTAGCTGACCGTGTTGTCGTCATGAACCAGGGGGAAATTCAACAAGTTGGTTCACCATTGGAAATTTATGATCAACCTCGAAACACTTTTGTTGCAGGTTTTATTGGAAGTCCTCCGATGAATCTGATCCCAGGACAAATTAAAGATGGAAATTTTGTTTGCAAAATGAATTCATGTATAAGGATCAATGGTCCTGAAGGTCCGATTGTTCTTGGTTTTCGCGCAGAAGATGCTGTAATCGTCTCTAAAGGTGGTCAACTCAGTGGAGCCGTCTTCGCAATAGAATTGCTAGGAGACGCAACACTGATTACACTGCGAATTGGAGACAATTTGGTTTGCGTCAAAATGCCCAAAAATTTTCGAAGCAAGATAGGCCAGACGCTTAAGCTTTCATTAAACTTAAACGCTTGCCATCTTTTTAAAATCAACTCAGGAGAGCGAATTGAGTTTAACTGAGCTATCCTGTTATCTCAAAAGGAAATATGATGAAAAAATTTCTGATCATTGCATCAGCATTGACTGCACTGTTTACTAGTTCAGCAGTAAGTTTTGCCGCATGTAACTTCACACCTTCGAGCAAGTTAACTCTTTTGGCCAATAGCTATGCTGCCTGGAAGGCAGTTTCAGATGCTATGGGGGAATGCGGTAATTTTGAGGCTGAACTTGACGCAGAATTCCGTAAAAAACAACCAGATGCATTCGCAGCAAATCCTTCTTTATACCAACTTGGTGGAATTTCTAATTCAACAATTCAACCTTTGCTTTCAGCGGGTACAATAAGGGCACTCGATGATCTAGTTGCCAAATATGGCCAAGATCTTCAACCCAATCAATTGATTCGCATCAATGGCCAAATTATGGCAATCGCAATGAGTGTGAATAATCAACATTTGATGTATCGCGAGGATGTTCTGAACTCATTAGGGATAACTGTACCCCAAACTTATTATGAACTACTCTCAGCAGTCGACAAAATAGCAGCTTCTGGTCAGGTAGACTATGCTTTTGGCGGGACATACAAAGCTGGATGGAACCTAGCTGAAGAGTTTGTAAATATGTATTTGGGCATGGGAGGACAGTTTTTTAAGGGAACCCAACCAAATGTAAATAATGTTATGGGGATACGCACACTCGAAATGATGCGTAATCTCACTCACTACATGGATCCAGAATACTTAGTTGCAGACTCTACTTATGTACAGCAGCAATTCCAACAAGGTAAAATTGCAATGGCTAATTTATGGGCTACACGCGCAGCGGCAATGGATGATCAAAAAGAAAGTCAGGTAGTCGGGAAAGTGAAGATGGCAGCAGCCCCTTACCCTGTAACTGGGGCTTTGCCAGCATCAACCCTCTGGTGGGACGGTGTTGTCCTTGCGAAAAACATGACTGACCAACAAGCTGATGAGGCCTTTCAACTTTTGATGGAGGGTATTGACAAGGAAATGGTTAGTGAAAACAATGATCTTGCCGTATGGTTGATCAACGGTTACGAACCAGGTCCCATGGCGAAGGGAGCAGCTGAAACAGCAGAAAACGGCGCGGTACCATACCCTAATGGTATGGAAATGGGACTAATGCATACTGCTTTGGGAAACAATATTGCAGATTTTTTGACAGGAAAAGAGACTGCAGATCAAACACTTAAGGATATTGAGGCTGAATACAAGACTGCTGCCAAAGAGAAAGGTCTGCTCTAAAGAGCTCGATTTCATGAAGAATCGGACTTTTATTGGTTTCGTCGGTCCATCTTTGTTTCTGATGGCCCTGTTTATTGCGGGGCCCCTATTCAGCGTAGTTTGGCAGAGTCTACATGTAACTCAACCTGTATATATTCAGGTGGAAACAGAAGTCTGTACTCCTGGTTTTTTATCGCAAAAGTGCACAAAAGAAACCCAGACCCAACCAAAACTTGATGAAAATGGAAAAATAATCACAGAAACAAAATTTTCAGGCTTTGAAAGTTACAGAGCCCTTTTAAAACCTGAGTTAATATTTAAACACATCTCAGAAAGGAATTGGCTTGGATTAACCAATATTGACTTTTATAAAGCTTTACGTTTCACCTTAACTTTCACTCTCATCACTCTTCCAATTGTTCTTGTCCTAGGTTTAATGATTGCGCTTTGTATTAACCAAGCGCTGCAATCACTTCGAGGACCCATTATCTTCGTTTCGTTACTTCCTTTTGTGATTACACCCGTCATTGGGGCCCTGTCGATCAGATGGCTCTTTGTTGGAGATGGTATTCTATCCATCTTGCTAGAGTGGCTATTAAAACGCGAAATAGCCCTGTTTGCGCAGGGTTGGACAATCGAAATTTTGATGATGAGTTATCGGGTTTGGCATGTAGCACCCTTCGCCTTCATCGTTTTTTATGCTGGACTCCAGACTGTCAATAGAGACTCCTTGGAAAGCGCTATCGTTGATGGCGCAACCCGCTGGCAAAGACTTCAACTTGTCATCCTTCCTCATCTCAGTCCTTTAATTCTGTTTGTTAGCATCATTCACCTCATGGACTCGTATCGAGTTTTTGAAGAAGTCATCGGGTTCCGGAGTGAAGCACATGTCATATCCCTCCAATGGCTTACCTATGATCTTCTCACTCCAGATGACACTGGAAATCGCCTGATTAGCAGAGCCTCAGCGTCTTCCATGCTAACCATGATCGGTATCATTTTTTTGTTGTTCTTCCCGTTAAGTCGTAGTTGGCGTGAACACAAGTTGCGCCGATCAGGCTAGCAATGTCTGAGTATCCAGATATGCCGAGGAGTTTCCAACTATCAAGATCACTTAAGCTACTCAGTAACGGATTTCTTAGTATTTGGTGCTTGATCGCTTTGTTTCCCTTACTTTGGATTACATTGATGAGCTTGAAGTATCCTCTGGATGCTTTCTCTGCCAATCCACTTGTGGTGATTTTTGGCCCGGGAACAAAAGCTGCTGGTGCTTCTGTAAACTTTTTTGACCTGTTAATGGTTATTCTTTGGATATCTGTGGCCTTTCTTGGGATTAAACACTGGCAGGTCAAAAAAAATCTGGGCCCCAAAAATTTGTTATACCTTGGAATTTCCATCGGATGGCTCTTTGCTGTTTTCGTTTTCGCAGAGCTAAGCACAAGTGTGCAGCGATTGTTTGGGGTAGATTTTTTCTTTACGACCCCCTTGGTGGGAATGACCACGGAGCATTTTCAATCAGTTTGGATCGAACAGGAATTCTATAAGCAATTCTTTAATTCATTGCTTGTAACCGCTGGAGTCGTAAGTATTTCGCTTACTGTTGGAACATTGGCAGGCTATGGGCTCGCTCGCTCGGGTTCAGGCTGGGCATTCTGGATTCTCATGATCGCTCTAGTTTTTCGGGCTCTACCTCACTCAGTACTTGTTTCTGGCTACTTACCATGGTTCATCAATTCAGCCGAATGGTTAAGCCCTTTTTTTGGGGAAGTGGCTCCTACCTTGTATGGCCAACCTTGGGCAATCATTGTGGTTCTTGCATCGATCAACCAGCCTTTCACGATCTGGATGCTCCGTTCCTTCTTTCAAAACATTCCTCGGGAACTGGATGAAGCTGCCCGTATTGATGGCTGCTCTCATGGAGAAGCCTTTGTACGGGTGATTATTCCAGTCATGTGGCCAGGAGTCCTGACAGCTGGACTTTTCAGCTTTTTACTGGCTTACAACGACTACTTGGTTGCGGCTCTGTTGCTAGATGCCCAAAACCAGACTATGGTTCCAGCAATCTCGGGGTACTTCAACCGAGAAACAACCTCGACAGACCAAGTCGAAGCTGTCGCTGCCGCGGTGTCGATAACTGCACCAATTTTTGTGTTGGTAATGGTCTTTCAAAAGCAACTTGTTTCTGGCCTGACTCAAGGAGCCGTCAAGGGTTAAATAAAATCTTCAGTGTAGGATTATCCAGTGGAAGAAAATGACAACAAACGATTAATCGAAGATATGTACGGAGCCATGAACAAGAATTTACTTGGCCTGATGAAGAAGTATTGGTTCGAGGATATGGTTTGGGAAGGACCCGCGGGAGTAGGAACCAAACATGGATTGCAGGAGTTTGAGGAGGGCTACCGTCGTGATTTTATCCAGGCTTTTCCGGATAAGCATGCTGCTGATTTGGTACGTGTTGCCGATGGTGATTGGGTGGCTGGTGCTGGTTATCAAGATACTACATTTGCCAATTCTTGGTTAGGGATTCCCCCGACTGGCGAAAAGATTCGTATTCGTTATATGGATTTTTGGAGGATTGCCACAGATGAGTCTACCGGGGAAAGAAAACTCGCTGAAAATCTTGTGTTGATCGATATTTTGGGGGTCCTTGAACAAGCTGGTTATGATCTTGAAAAAGTCCTTAAATTCATCGGTTCTAAATCTCCTGAGTTTTTTGAGAATCCTCTAGAAACACATAATGAATGAGTATATTTAAATTCAAATGTGAGCTAAATCAGCAGCATAAACAGTTAGTTTGGGACTATTGGCATCAGGCATCCCGGCAAAATCCTGCCAATATTCGAAAGCATCTGCTGCGATACCAGAATCAAGATGCCAATTGGTTTGGTTTTGCACCGCTCAACCAATTGTCTTCTCCTGAAGCACAGATTGATGAATTTTGGCTTCCACTCTACAAAGCATTCTCACATCTTCAGCGGCTGACTTATATTTTTATTGGTGGCATTTCCAATGGCAAAGCCGATGGCAGTCCAGATAATTGTTACTGGGTTGGAGGAACTGGTGTTTTCAAGGGTTTGTTTCAGCAAGATTGGCAAATTAGCCTTCTAAGAATTCCTGCCAACCAACAACCTATCCAGATCCGTTGGGCAGAATTCTGTCGATTTGAAGAAGCAAGGATTGTTGAGACTTACCTGATGCTGGATCTTGTTGATTTCTTCGAACAGATCGGGAATCCCATTTTGCCACCCTGCAAGGGGGTTCCAGGGATTTATCCAGCACCGATGACTCAAGACGGGGTGCTACTGGACAAGCAGGAACAAGCTGTTACCGGGGCGAGTCAGCGATTGATTCGAGATTTCCTGTTTGAGGGTCTAAACCTTTATGACCAACATAACCTCAACAGTATGGGGGTTGCTGACTTTTTCCATCAAGATGTCAAATGGTACGGCCCAGGAGGGATCGGTGGTTGTCTAAGTCTAAAAGCATTTGAGGAGGACCATCAAAAACCCTGGCTGATTGCTTTTCCGGATCGAAAGGTTTGCGACTTGGACTCACTTTTTGCTGAAGGAAACTACGTTGCTAGTTCTGGTTGGACAGGTGTCAAAGCCAAACATACTGGGTCGTACCTTGGATATCCTGCAAGTGGCAAGGATATCTGCTTCAATGGCATCGATTTCTGGAGAAGTAAATCTGGGAAGTATGTCGAAAACTGGGTCTTTGTGGATATGATCCATCTGTTTGGGCAAATGGGAATTGATCTACTAAACTGCTTGAACTTTGAGGAAGGGCACTGATGTCAGCAACAGAGTTGGAATTTGCCGATATAACTGATTTTATTCTGCGGATCACCAAGAGAATCTGGGAAGAGAGACATGTCGAAGACATTCGCAAATATTACACTGCAGATTGTCGGGTAGAAACACCGGCTGGCATTACTTCGAATGTTGAAGCAGTAATTCAATCCACCCTGGAGACGTTGAATCAGTTTCCAGACCGACAACTGCTCGGTGAAGATGTAATCTGGTCCGAAGACCAACCGGACTATTTCTACTCTTCTCATCGAATCTTCTCCACCATGACACACCTTGGAGAGGGAAACTTCGGTAAAAGAACCGGAGAAAAAATTGGTGTTAGGACGATTGCTGACTGTGCTGTCTACAAAAATCAGATTTACGATGAATGGCTGGTAAGAGATCACGCAGCAATCCTGAGCGATATAGGTCTGTTGCTACAAGATTTTGCACTTACACTGGTGGAAGCAAGATCTGAAATGGGACAGAAGCCCATTCACTTTCATAGTCTTGAGAATCGACCTAATGCAGACGGATTGCACTTGTCAGACAGAGATTCTGCCCAGCATTATCTTTGGGGCTACAGAAACTTGTTTGATGAATCTGCTTTCGGCTGGGTAACAGAAAGCTATGACAGGGCTGCACAAATTTGCGCTCCAGGTGGGGTAACTCTTCAGGGTTGGGACATGATTACCGATTTCTGGTTGGGACTCAGAGCCAGTTTGGGTCAAGTAAAGTTTACAGCTGACCACTTGATTCATCGTGAGGATCCAAGAGAGCCGGAACGGCTCGCCCTGCGCTGGACTGTAACTGGACAACATGAAGGAAGGGGCCGATATGGAGAACCAAGAGG
>DPLM01000291.1 GCA_003541985.1 Deltaproteobacteria bacterium
AGAGAAGGTAAGGCGCTGGACTGAGAATGATCACGCCTTGAAGCTTGAAACTCCCAGAGAGGACATGGGACAGGGACAACCTCCTGAATTTCTGCTCAGAGAGGAACTCTCGAAAAATCGGTTGATTCGCCTTCCAGAAGCTTTGATTAGCAGTATTTATCTGTCTTCCCAATCAAAAAGAGGAACGCAGTACCTGGACGTGACTCAACAAGTATGGAACTACTTCTTAGAAAAAATTGATTATGGTCAAAGGGGGTATTTGGCACAATTCCCTCAATTAACTCCACTTGTCTGTCCGCACTTTTTTCTTCGCATGGACTGGACACCTGAAAAGTGGCTCTGGTTCTTTTTCTTCTTCAAGCTGTTTGGCATTGACTGAACCACTGGCTCGCTGTTCCGGAGTTGGATATTCTACTTCCATGAACATTGGCCCCAGTCCTGTATCTCTTGTTTCACTCATAGACAATTGATAACGAGGCTCCACCCTCTGGAATTCACTTGGTTGCACTGGTGCAATTGGAGTTACCCGGTCTCTTGCCCCATCTAGATACTGAGGATAAAAATTTGTTGTGCCCTCCAATCGGTGCCAGGGAGTTTGTTTTCTTTTTTTCTTAATTTGAGCTACCATTGCGACCTTTGGTTACAAAATATATGTAATTGGCAAGTTTGTGTGTTTCATTGGATTGAAACCACTCCTCGAAAGTGATTTTCATGGAACCATCTGATTTTCCCACCCGGGAAACCGTTTATGCAAAGATTCGCGCCGATTTGGATCAGTATGGTTGGAGTCTAATTTCGTCAATTTACCGCGATGAACTCTTTACACACACAGTTGGTCTAAGCTGGAGCTATGAACACCAGGAGATTGAACTCATTGGTCTGAATCAAGAAATCGCTGCAATGTTGCTGAATGAATTAGCCAGACGAGTCGTTAATGGCGAAAAATTTCATTCCGACTGCCATTTTGAAGATATTGTAGATGGCGTTGATTTAATCCTCGTGGAAAACCCAATTGACCCTCAAGGCAAGCCGATGACCAATGGCAGACTTCGTTTGATTTGGCCTGATGAAAACAACCTCTACCCCTGGCAGAAAGGCTGCGAAGAAGAATGTCTGATTCAGCAGTGGTTTCCAGATTCAACTATGCCTGAAAGAGATACTTGTGAGGCTTACGCCCTTTTGGAACAAGCTACACTTCGTTGAAATACAATCTGATCACCTGACTTTTTCCTGCTGGACCAATCTCTCGATTTCTGCAATTAGCTTTTCCCGAAAACGATCCTGCCTCAGACCAAATTGTAGTGAAGACAGCAAATATCCCAAGGGCTCCCCAACATCGTAACGGATTCCTTTCATTTTGACTGCTGAGACCTTGCCTTGCGCAGCCAAGTGATTAATTGCTTCAGTCTGAGTGAATTCACCTTGATGCTCATGCGTATTATCTGTTGCACGAAGTGCATCAAAAATTTCTGGGGTGTACAGGTATCGACCATAAGACGCATAGTTACTGGGCTCAGTCCCCGGAGCTGGCTTTTCCACCATCTGCCTGACATCCATGATCTCCCCTTCATTAACGGGATCAATTACTCCATAGCGTGAGATGTCTTCTTCAGGAAGCGCTTCCACAGTTAGGATCGTATTGCCTGTTTTCTTGTAAGCTTCAATTAGTTGTAATGTCAATGGTAGATTCCCCATCACGATGTCGTCAGGATACGCCACCACAAAAGGCGCATCCTGAACAAAGGGTTCTACGAGCATGAGGGCATTGCCTGTCCCCATCATCTCTTGTTGTCTCAGTGTGAAGATGTTCGCACTTGTTGGCTTGATTAACTCCAGTTTTTCCATGGAGTTCGCCTTGGAAAATGCAGAGTCTAGCTCAACTTCCCTATCAAAATAGTCTTCTAAGACCTTTTTTCTGCGTGAAGATACCAAAAGGATGTCTTCGACGCCGGAATCTACCATCTCTTGAACAATGAAATCAATCACTGGCCGGTCAATCAGGGGAAACATTTCCTTCGGAATCGTCTTAGAGGCCGGTAAAAATCTCGTTGCATACCCAGCCGCTAAAATTACACCTTTCATGAAGACTCCATCTCTAATCAGGTGATGCAGACGATCACTTCGATTGTTGTAGTAGATTCAATAAATAGTCTACCAGTTGTTGAACAGTCTTTAGTTCCAGGATTTGCTCGATGTCAGCTTCCTGACCAAATTCATCTTCCAAGGCCATAATTACGTTCATCGCATCTAAAGATGTCAAATCCAGATCATCTCTTAGATTTGAATTCAGTTTCACTTCTTCCGCTGGGAGATCTAGTTCCCGAGCAATTGTTTTGAGACAAACTTCTCGGATTTTTTCTTCGCTTAGTTGCATGAACGAAACACTAAGCAGGCATTGCTGCCACCAAAGGCAAAGGAATTTGAAAGCACGTTTTGGATTTTATGTTTGCGTGAAACTGGATAAAGATTTTGCAGATGACATGCCGGGTCAGCAGGCTGACAGTTCAAGCTTGGTGGTACGATTTGATGCTGGATAGATAGTACAGAAACTACAGCTTCAATAGCAGAAGCAGCCCCCATGCTGTGTCCTAATTGCGACTTGCTTGCACTACAAAGAGGGATACGATCATCAAAGATTTTCTTGATTGCTGCCCCTTCCGTTTGATCATTCAACTTTGTACCCGTTCCGTGTAGGTTGATGCAATCCACATCAATTGGAGATATCTCTGCATCTTTCAGAGCCTTTTGAATCGCATGGC
This sequence comes from Deltaproteobacteria bacterium, assembly GCA_003541985.1. GTDB lineage: Bacteria > SAR324 > SAR324 > SAR324 > NAC60-12 > JCVI-SCAAA005. The sequence continues at coordinate 2,760 of DPLM01000291.1, forward strand.
TCACTCCCTCCAGTTCAGGGCTTGTTAAACTTTCTGCATCACAATTCGAAGCAAACCCAATCAGCTCTGCGATCGGTGATTGATTTCTTCGAGTACATGATTCTTCTACCTCAAGAACGATCATTGCAGCTCCCTCACTAAGCACAAAACCATCTCGATCCATCGCAAAAGGCTTGCATACCCGTTCCGGAGTTTCTTTACTCCTAGAAAGCACCCCCATCGCCTCCCATGTTCGTAGTAATTCATAAGTAACAGGCGCTTCAGCTCCTCCACAAATCACTCTGTCATAAAGACCTGCCTGAAGCCATTCTGCGCCAATTCCAATTGCATTCGCTCCAGAAGAACAAGCGGTATTTACGGTGAAATTCCGACCCTCGCAACCATGTTCGATTGCAATCTGCGCTGAGAGCGCATTATTCATCATTTTGGGAATTGTGAACGCATTGATTTTCCTATTTTTATCTGGAAGATACAGTGCGTCGTATGCTGGCTTGTAGGAAACAATTCCACCAATTCCCGTACCGACCACAACAGAACATTTTGACAGGTCGGGGCCGTTAACTTCAGCCTGTGCTATTGCTTCTCTTGCTGCAAGCAAACCATATTGGACAAATGCTTCACAAGATCGCTGTTCTCTTGGTGAAAAATAACTTTTGGGGTCATAATTTTGAATGACCCCCGCAAACCTAGTCAGGGAAGGAGTAGGATCAAATTTGGTGATATGATGGACACCAGATTTCCCATGGGATAGATTATTCCAAAATTCTTTAATTTCACTACCGAGTGGACAGAATATTCCCATGCCTGTAACAAAAACACGCTTACGACCCATTCTGATCTCGATTCACGACTCCGACGATCCCAGGGTGACATCGCCTGTAAACCTCAACATAATCTGGTCGATTAATGTGAGCATATTGAAGAGTAGCATCCAAACTGACGTATCCAAAGAGCTGAGCAAGATCTGTTAGATCCATCCCGTTCTCCAACAAGTGTGATGCGAAAGAATGACGGAGGATACGTGCATTAATACGGCTCTGAATTCCAGCTCGTTTTGCGTGCTTCTTAATCATGAACCAGAACCCAATCCTAGTCATCCGCTCTCCATCTCTATTTAGAAATAAGCATAAATCTGCCTCGTAACGTAGTCTATCCTGCCTGCCCTCTTTGAGGTATTTCTGAAGTACATCAATTGCCATTATAGTGACCGGAACCATTCGCTCCCTTCGACCTCGCACCTTTAGAAAACCCAAATCCAAAAATAAATCTGAGATATCTAAATTCAATAACTCATGGACTTTCAAACCACTTGAATAGAGCAACTCCAACATTGCTCGATCTCGCAGTCCAAGATAATGATCATCTGAAGGAGCCTCCAGTAAATCTTCAACCTCTTGTATACTCAAGAGTTCTGGGGGCTTTGGGGGAATTTCAGGGAACTTTACAAGATGGAGTGGGTTAACGCGAATCCAATTTTTTCCCTCCGCACAATTTAAAAATAGTTTTAGAGAAGAAAGATGACGGCAAACCGAGCTAGGTTGCATAAAATCAAGCAACTGATCTCGGTATTGTTCCATCAGAGATCGATTA
>DPLM01000280.1 GCA_003541985.1 Deltaproteobacteria bacterium
ACTCTCTACCAACACGATTGCTGACTCAAAGGCTTGCATCCGTTTGAGCTCTCGCTCGAAGCGCTCACGTCCACTGGTCATGCAACTAATCAACTCATCTACACCGTTCTTGCGCTCCAGCAGGTAGCGACCACAGGCACTACTGTAATCGCCTGTTGCCAAGGTGTTAGTCTCTGTGCGCATGGGAAATAGGTCCCAGGGTTACTGCTCATGGCTATCCACCAACACCTTCACCTGCTCTTGAGGCCAGTGGCGAATACGGTGAGGAGCCAGTTTGGTGGTCATCATGATTCTCTTGCTCTTACTCAAAAGACAAACTCGGATTGCTCGAAGCCCTACTTCTTCGGTATTCCATTCGTTGTGCTCCAACTCGGATTTCGGATGTACTGGAAACTAGAAGTGACTCCGAGGACCGCACACCAAAGTATTCTCGTTCTTCCAGACGCCCAGTTCAGAGGTACGCTTCTCCACCATAAAATCTACATCCTTGGCCAGCTCCACAGCATCCGGTATCCAGTGCTCCAGGATCTCCCAAATCTCTCCAGCCCGACAGTGGTCAGCAAACCGCTGGACCGAATCCAGAAGCTGCTGCTCTTGGGGAGAATAGAATTTAGCCATTTCAGGCATGGGTAAAGTGAAGTTCAATAGTTGGATGTCCTGTGGAACACGGTAGAGCAGCAACCGGGATCCTACACTCGCCAGCAAGCATGCTGACATCAGTGAACCTGTATGAGGCCTAGCTGTCCAGTACCGCTCAAGCCGCTGCTTAGTACGGTCAACGATGAGTGTAGGTTCCACCACACAATCTTCCGGGATCTCGATCACTACGGGCGTACGGTTCCTCCAAGCAGTTTCAATCTCATTCTCCAGCCACAGGATGGAACGTTTATAGGAGTTGTTTTGAGGTGCAGGGATGAAGTCAATCTGAGGTGGCTGATCTAAAAAGGCTCCTGAATCTCCACCTGGTTTGAAATGGGGTATATCGATGAGAGAGTCGATCTGGGCCTCCGCTGTCAAGTCATTGAGATACTCTTCCAAACTAGGGTTCTCCAGCCATTTGGTGGAAATGGTAGACTCGGTAGAGTTGTTTAGTGGAGTCGCAAAGCCTTGTGGTTGCTGGGCCTGCAAGACTTCTCTACCGACTCTACTAAATTTATCTTTGTGTTCTGTGTCTGTTGAATTTTGCTTTTTGGATTTTTCTTCAGGAATCAAATTTTCAAAGAGTTCATCCAAATCAAAGTGAAGCATGGGCATTTCAACTCTTTCGTATGCGCAAAGAAACTATTAGTAGAGTTAGTAGAAAACTTAATTTTTATTAGTATTTCTCTACTCTGGAGGCTCTACTTTTTTCTCTTTCTGCTCCAGTTCGTACCTGAAAACGTAGGCTTTCACGTTCTTAGGGTTGCTGATATCCAACCCACGGCTCCGCAAGTAGATCCTGGCAGTGCGGTGTGGGTCTTCCTTGGTTGGCGAGAATCTCTCAGACCAGTTACCCCAGAGGTGTGGGGCAAAAGTCTTGGCGTGAGTGCTAGCACCACAGTTATTTTTTCGGTTGCAGTGGATTGTGCTGGGGTCAGCTACCTTGGTCCATGCTTCAGGCTTCCCACATTTTGGGCAGATGATTTTGGTAATATTGTCACCACTGAGCTTGCCACCCATCCCTTTGGCAATGTGTTCAAGCAAGTCAGTGAGAATCAGTTCCGGGCAGGTATCCTGGGAAAGCTCTCTTGTGCTTCGACTAGTGGGCTGTTTATCCATAATCATCTCCTGTAAAACCATGGAGACAACCAGCCGGAAGGGCTTGTATTTTATGGGATTGCAGCCTAAAATTTTAATTGTGATCTGCTTCCACAGCCACCCTTTGGTGGTTGTCGAATGAACCCAGTTTCCCGCGATGGAGAGGCTGGGTTTTTTCATTTCTGGAGACTTGAAGTTGGAATACCGAGGGAGGCAGGCTGCAAAAAGAAATGCTTGACCGTGAAGATAGAAAGTTTACTCTCCACCTGCCACATACGGCACTTCAAAATCTCCAGTAGATTTTGAACTTAGTTAGCCCCAGTACCCGTCGCCGTGCAAAGTTTCGGGTAGCTGGGGTCACTTTTCTCTTACTCCCGCATCTCCTGCCCCTGATAACGTGGTGGTTCTCGCCGAAGTAGTTCTCCCATAAATTTGCTCCGTTGCCGTTTTGAAATGTGGTAGTCCAGCAGGCGGACAATTCCCGGCTCAAGCAGAAAATTGGTCTGCACCTTACCAAACCGCCGTGGCGTGGGCTGAACACCCAATTCACGTGGGGTCACAAGCTGTTCCTGGTGGGTTTTGAACTTAAAGCTAGTCCCGAGTTTTTGATTTGAGATATACCAAAATGGGTAGTTGAGAATTCACTGAACAGTGCTTGGAAACGCAGGGGTAAGAACAATGACAGCCAGCAAGCTATAAGAATCAATCAAAGCGTCAATCTTTTTCATCGACATCAAGTAAAGTGCTCAAATTGACTCTCAATTTTAACCTGCCACGAAATATGTGTTTTTCGGTGTTTTCTACTCTTTTAATGAAAATCCCGCGTTCTGCTGGCCTTTTGCTACTTGCACTTCTTGGCCAAGCTAAGTCGCTCCACCCCGTATATTTCCTAACCTCCAGCCAAAAGTAGCTTACCTGGATCTGCGTCAACACCCTTTTTTGCAGGGTACCAGCTCCTACTGCTATGTCCCTTCCAGCTTAGCTACTTTTGGCACATTGCCAGATCAGCCGTACCTGTTGATTGACTACTACTGGCCCGCGCGATAGCCGTATGTCCTGAGGCAAAGTCAGCCCTTGACCTATAAACTCAGGCTTTGTAGGCTCTTGGAGCTTGCACAAATGCTTTCCTACCACTTTCTGCAGGAGCCCATCATGGATGATCGGCAGCAACTCAGTCGCTATTTTCTCCATTGCTCAAGGAGTTACAGACTGGGGAAAACTGAAGACTGGCAGCGGCGCTATGACGCTATCTACCCCGCCCGGCGTGAGGACTTCCAGAACGATCTCAAGCAACGGTTTGAAAAGATCAAAGATGAGCTGCGGCAGGTGGAGATAATTTTGCGAGAAGTGCTGAAGGCCCAGCTTCTCCTGCTCAACCAGCTTGATCACCAATTAGCTGAACTCACCGGTCAGCCTCCACCCAAACAAGTTCCCCGTCGCAGCTTTATTGGCAAGCGCAGTTTACTGGGCCCATGCCATGAGGCATTCTGCGAAGAGAGGCGCCGAACCCGCCAAGTTCTCAATCGTAATGGCATCTGGAGGAGTTCCATTTTCCCAACGCTGGAGGAAGCGGAGGCTTATGATCGTCAACAGGCTCAAAAGAAAGCACAGAAGCGGGCGGAGCGAAAGGCCAAGCAGATGGTACGGATGAGACGTTGGCTGGATGAATGCCTGGGGGTCGAGAACTCGGATTAAACTGGTCTGGACATCACTCACCCTACCCGCCTTCCCACCTGTTACGACAAACACCTCCTCAGCATGCTCAGAATCGCCGTCAGGCGGCTTTCCCACTCCAGCTAGAGAAGGTTCCAACCTCCCGTTTTAGACCAACCTCAAAACTTTCAGTCAACACCTTGGATATGAACATAAAAGAATGTCAAGCTTTTTGAATGTATTTTTGCCAACAGAAAGTACACTGATTTTTCATCGTGATAATCCCTAAAAAAAGCAGGCTTATGGGAATTGATATAGCGGGGGGGGTATTTGACTCGGTGCAGCCTATTCTGTCTGTCTCGGATAGCCTGAGACAAAATCTATTCCAACCTGTAAACTGGATAAAAAGTATGGAAGTAGGAAGTAGATCCTCTTACTCTGTAAGTAGATCTACTTCCATCTCCTTCCTGCTTTAACATCTAGCCGACCATTACCAAATCTAATCAAGGAACCCATGATCCAAGCCATCGACCTGCTAGGTGACTCCATATTCGACAACCAGCCCTATGTAGATTCAGGAGATAGTGTGATCGAGCAGATCTCTGTCATCAGTCCAATTCCTGTAAATCTACTGGCGGTGGATGGTGATACCACAATTCATTGTCTTGATGTGCTCAAACAACAGGGAGGCCCTAAGGGAGATATTGGTGCAGTACTCTCTATCGGAGGCAATGATGCCCTTCAAAGTGCTCCAGTGCTGAGTGAATCTACAAACAACGTCTTCGAAACACTCACCAAGCTTGGAATGGTTGCAGACACCTTCAGAAGAAACTACTTGTTGGTGCTGGAGAAAATACTGGAGGTCTATGAGAAGGATCTGATCCGAGTCTGTACCATTTACAACAAAATTCCAATTGGACCTACCCTACCAAAGGAAGCACTAACCGCACTGGCTTTATTTAATGATGTCATCACAGAAGAGGTGAACAGAAGGGATCTGCAACTGATTGATCTACGTGTAATCTGTGATTCAAATGACTGCTACAGCAAGGTATCTCCAATAGAACCTTCTAAGGAAGGAGGCCGCAGGATTGTTCAGACAATCCTGCACTCCTTCAAGGAAGTGTGATGCTCAGGGGGTCAACAAGCACTCCATTCTCAATTTTGAAATAGCTGCCCAAGGATTATTGCTTAGAGTAGCTCATGTAATGGCAATTGTTTAAGCTTACTTGATTGGGAATCAAGCTGTGTATTTGGCTGGAGAAGGGGGATTTTTGATATAATATATAATATATCTTTAGCTTCTGTACTTGACTTTCAAATGCCTAGGGTGGGATGTATGAACTGTATTTTATAAACAGAGTACAAACTCAGTTCACTTCTCTCCAAGTTTAGGTAATCATGAAGAATCAAAGTGTGGCAATATTGCTGATAGTATCTTTATGCTGGTTGGTATTATCAGGGTGCTATCCACTAACAGGTCCTATCGCTGATTTGCAAGGAAAGTGGATAACAAGTTGCTACTTCAATGGAGATAATTATGCCCGAGAATCATTTGAAGTTTCTGGCACAGACATAATTTCACAATCAACGTATTATTCGGACTCAGATTCCTCTTGCTCATCAGCTTTGTTCAAAATGGACACTAGCAATTCAAGTGCAAGTGTTGGCGAAAAGGTTGTATTTGCTGACAGTACGGAGGGCTATAAAATATCTTACAGAGTGCAAA
>DPLM01000365.1:0-2160 GCA_003541985.1 Deltaproteobacteria bacterium
GCCATCATTACGGGCTCATAGGTTGATTTATCTCCCGTTTTCGGCATTCCAACCATGACTACTTTGCCTGTTGGTGCCAGATACTTTGTGGCAGTTTCATAAGCTGCGGATGCTCCCACGGTGACGAAGACTGCATCCGCTCCACGACCTAAAGCCTGCCAGGCGCGCTGCCAAGGTTCTGAACCTATGGCAAGAACAAAATCTGTGGCGCCAAATTCTTTAGCAATCTGCAACTTCTGCTGAATGCGATCCACAGCGACGATTCGGCGAGCTCCAGCAATCCTTGCTCCTTGGATTGCGTTGAGTCCCACTCCTCCAGCTCCAATCACAACGACGTCCTGACCTGCCCTTAATTGAGCCGAATGTACAACGGCGCCGATACCGGTGATCACACCACACGCCAGTAGACACGCAACCTCAAAAGGTAGTTTTGTTGGAATCTGAACCACCTGGCTTGCATCAACAACAACCTTTTCAGCAAACGCTCCACACGCCATTCCCTGTTGCAGGATTTTTCTGCTTTGGTCACTCAGCGGACTGGCAGAGGTGTCCTGAGGCGTCTCACAGCTTGTGGGTTGACCTGCAGCACAACTCACACAATAACCACAATTTCGTATCAAGGTAATGATTACATGATCCCCAACGCAGATTCCTCTCACAGAAGCTCCAATCTCAGTCACTACTCCTGCCGCTTCGTGGCCATAGACTGCCGGTAGATCACCACCCCATAGACCCTCTGCAAAGGCAATGTCTGAGTGACAGATCGCTACGGCTCCCAGCTTGGCCTCAATCTCGTTGGCCAAGGGAGTGCGTAATTCCAAAGTTTCGATTTTTAGAGGTTCAGCAAATTGATGACAAACGGCGGCTTGGATGCGGGACATGTAAGTACTTCAGTATTGGGGAAGGACTACTCAACTGATGTGTTGGAGCCCTGTATTTGGAAGTGGAACGGCGGCATCGGAAAATATTTTGCAGGATTGGGAGGCTTTGGCAAGTTCTACAAGGCGCAACACCAGTTGGAGCGGCACCAAAATTCTGCAGTTCAACAGGTTTTAAATTTTATGCCATCTGGAAAGATGGTACTGAACAATTGTGCTTGTTGAAGCTGTTCCTCACTGACTTTTATTCAGTTAAATCTACAAAACCTAGTTTAGCTCCCTCCAAGTTCGTGTTTTCCAGCTGGGTCGGGAACAAACGAGCCTTCTGCAAATTAGCCTTTACCAGACTGGCTACGGAAAGATCTTCTACCTTAAGATGGTCAGTCGAAAGATTTACCTCTTGCAAGTTAGCTCCTGCCAAATTGGAATAACTTCAGATCTGCTGTCTGAAGATTGGCACCTTGTAAACTTAAACCGCCCAGATTGACTCTGCATAGGTCACGCTCCAAACTTCTTGGCGTATTTCAGGAGTTGCAAAAGCGACATACAGGCAGTCAATAGCCATATCTGGAAAACTAGGAATAGTCTCAATACTTAAATTGGCTGTGACTTGTTGCAATATGATTTTTAGGATTTTAATCGAACAGAGAATTTTTTTGGATCTACTCAGTGTTGCTCAAGCTTTAGCATGAAAGACTTGTTCGAAATGCTTGCGGAGGATGTTTTTCTAGACTTTGCCCATCGTATTGCGGGGAAGTTTCGGGAGGACAAAGAGTTGCTTGAGTTGCTTAAAACGAGCTATTCTTAAATGTATCGCTGCAGAGAGGGCTTCGGAATCCAATGTGAAACCAGGCTTTGCAACCAGAACTCCAATCACACCTTCACCAAAGTCAGGATGCGGCACGCCAATCACCGCTCTCTCCAATACACCTTCCTGTTCATCAAGCAGCAACTCGATCTCTTTTGGATAGATGTTGTAGCCTCCGGAGATGATCAAATCCTTCGAACGCCCCACAATCTGAACGTAACCAGCCTCTTCGAGTTGTCCTAGGTCCCCTGTGATGAAGAAACCATCTTCACAGAACTCTTCTGCGGTCTTCTCTGGCATATTCCAGTAACCAGTGAAGACGTTCGGTCCCTTCACCTCAATCATGCCAATTTCGCCAGCCGTGTTAGGCACAGCCGTTTCCTGATTAGTGATACGGATTTCAACTCTTGGCAAGGGATGTCCTACTTTGCCTGCGCGGCGCTCACCATCATAGGGATTGGAAGTGATCATGTT
>DPLM01000365.1:2466-2814 GCA_003541985.1 Deltaproteobacteria bacterium
AGGGATTGGAAGTGATCATGTTGGTCTCCGTCATTCCATAGCGCTCCAAGATACGCTGTCCCGTTCTTTCCTTGAAGACCACGTGAGTTTCAGCCAACAGAGGAGCGCTCCCTCAGATGAACGGCCGCATGTGTTGGACCAAGTCACGATTGAGACGAGCATCATCTAGCAGGCGAGTGTAGAATGTAGGGACTCCCATCATCGTGGTGGCCCTGGGAAAGTGTTCGATAGCCTGCTGCACTTTGAAGCTTGGCATGAAGTTCATCGAAGAGCCTGCTAGGAAAGTGATATTTGAAGCGACGAAGAGTCCATGGGTGTGGAAGATTGGCAGAGCATGAAACAACACAT
>DPLM01000390.1 GCA_003541985.1 Deltaproteobacteria bacterium
ACGCAACAGTTATTCAACACTGGGGTACTAATGAAGATTTTCTGTATTTTTCACTGGCTCGCTAAGAGTGAGCAGGATGTATATAGAACACTGGAAGAAATGGGGCTTGAAGGCATACTATCCAATGGCTTTCGTGAATACGTAACAGCTTTCAGAAGCTCTAAAACAGTATTTAAGAAGTTCTGAATACCATCTTTACCATCGAATTATTTACTTGTATTGATTTCACACTAAATAGATTCACACATCTATTCTGTTGGAAATGAAGGTCTTATATATCATGATTCAGCATAAATCACTTCCTCAGATCGAAGATAGTTTGCTAATGCTGAACAAATTAAAGAAATACTTAATCCAGTAAAATAGGCTGAAAAAACAAAACCAAATGCTTGAGAAATAGCAGCTTCGTTAAAGACACCCATAAAAGTATGAATTGCTCCTATAGCTGCACCTAATTCACCTACATCCTTCGCCAGATGGGATGCTTTTTCTAGGGAGCCAACTACACCGAGTCGTCTAAAGGCTGAACCCAAAAAAGTTATGATAGAAATCAGTAAGATTGAAGGTGGATCAAAAAACAAAGGCAACAGACTGACAGTGCTTAACTTTTCTCCAGAAGTACATTTCTCCTTTGAGAAATCATAGTTCTCACATACCCCAGTTATCATCTCAAATCGCAATTCACCACTTCGAAAATCAAAAAATATTGCCATAAATAAAAAGAAGATAATTCCTATAATTCTAAAACTAATATTCATATTTTCCCTCTGATGTGGGTTAGCTTGATCCCAAGCAGCCTCCTATCCGATTTAGAAACTCAGCTTCAAAACACTGAGGCAAAAAAAGCAGGAATATCACACCACCCAAAACTCACCTCAAATCAGTGAGTTCCTGAACTCTCTCATTTTACTACTGATTGTGCTGGATCTCATCGACATAGACCAGCCCTTCTGTAATCGCTCCTACCTTCTCCACAATCGTGATAGCAGCCTTAATTCTCAGCAGTCCATTCTGACAAGACAGGCAATCTTTCAGGACACTGAGGGCTTGTTGCTTTAATTCCAACAGAATCTGAACCTGCTTCTCTTTACCCTTCTGTACCATCTGGTTCCAGTTAGCAATGAACTCCGGCTGCCTGTGCCACCTCCAAAGAGTTGTCTGGTGGATGTTCAGAGTGTCGCTGATTTCATCGAAACCCTGCCCACCAGCTAGCAGGACCAGCGTCTGTTGCTGTTGAGGTTTCATTGATTGTGTTCTCGAAAAATAGGTTGTCAATGAAAGTGAAAATCCAATTCCTATGATAAAAATCGGCTTCGACCTTAGAAATACCCCGGAGCTATTCTGCTAGGAGGCCCCGCTCGTTTGGTCTATGGCGTGAGCTTGGCTAAATCTTTAAGTCCTTCAGCAAAGAGTTCGCTCTGTTGCTGCTTGGTATCGATAAGATTGCTGTTGTTGAAGATACTCGCAGGCAATCTTTCGGGAACTTTCCTCATTTTTTCTTGAAATTGGATGCGGATCGTTGCCCAGATATTCCCCACTTCACTCATCTCAAGCAACTCCAATTTGAGTAATCGGCACCCGAGCTCAGTTTTACATGCTTGAGCAGAAAGAAGCCAAGTCTTCTCAAAGGTGAACTCATTGCCAACTCTTCGTTTGCTCAGCAACGCTTTACACCGGCACACTCAATTTCTTTCGCTGAATTATTGCGATGGCCCCACACACGGTGCCTGAGGCACTGCTGGAGTTATCAATCAGTTTTGCTAGTGGCGATTGGCCTGAGAGCGAACTCGAGTTACGCACAGAACCAGCCTATCGCTTGGAAATGCGAAAGTTGAGAGAAAAAGCCAAGGGCTTGATACGAGATTCTACAGAGCGGCAACTGGATTCTCACGACCAACTGGAAACGCGTTATCACTACCAACGCAATCTGGCCCGCTACGATTTGGTGGGTCACATCGACACAATGGAGCGCCCGAGCAAGTTAGCTCATGAACGCCCAACCAATCCCGATATTAAATGGTCAGCAAAGCTAGGCGAATGGGTTTTGTTGAATCGCAAGAGAAAAAGCGATGAAATCGAGAGAGAAGAAGAGGAGGTTTTTGACTGAAGGAGAATGAAAGCACGTATGAAATACGAGGGGGAATATTGATTTGGGGGAACGCTTAACAAATCGTGCGGCGCTGCCCATTGAACTCATATTCCCCTGCTTGCACCCGCGCTGATTCAGGTTTCTCAGGTTGTGGGGTTCCTCTGCTGCTTCACGGATGAGGCGTTTTCTGCGCGCCTCATCTACCGCATTCAGTATTTACTTAGAGTTCAAAATTGTGCAACGGGCCTGCTTTTACCAATACATTCCGTCTTCAGGGTATGTTCTCAAAGTTTCATCTGAATTTCTGTAGGCAGACAAAAATTCATGTACTTCATGGACCATTGAATTTCAAAGCTGGTCTCCAAGGCTGAATTCTTCAAGTTGTCTGTAAACATCCTGTTCACTTGCTGCAACCCAATGACAATAGAAAAATTCCTCATTTCCAATCCATGTCTGCATACATTTCGCGTACTTACCATGTAGGCCGTCTACCCACTCTTTTTCAGTGCTTCTTTTCTGCGGTGGTGTCCTTTTTTCTGGCGGAGTCAGAACTTTTCTGCGTGCTTCATCAGAAATAAAAGTGTGAACTGCAAAGAAATGTTTCTCTTCCATTTTAATTCTCTTCATATTTCATAGGTTTGCTAACTTACTTTTTGGAAAAACGCTGATTTGTTGCGGTGGATTAGTCTCTACCAATACATTCCATTTTCAGGATACTCCCGATAAATCGTATCTGAATTCCGATAAGCAGAAACAAATTAATGGATTTCTTGAACCATTGAATTAACGATTTTTCCCTCTAAACCAAACTCTTCAAGCTGCCCGTAAACATCCCTCTCGCTCTTGGCAATCCAATGACAATAGAAAAACTCTTCATTTCCACATCATCCCTTAACACACCTAGCAAATTTACCTGTTGCTGCTTGAGCCCATTCTCGTTCTGTCTGCTTTTTTTGGAGGATTTCTCTTTTCAGGTGGAGTGAGGTATTCCTTTCGAGCCTCATCAGAAACAAAAGTGTGTACTACAAAGAAATGTTTTTCTTCCATTTTAACTAACTCTAATTTCCTAAGGTTACCAAAATACTCTTTGGAACTACGCTGATTCGTTGTGGTGCATTAGTCTCTACCAGTTGTATCCATTTTCAGGGTAGCTTGGCAAAATTTTATCTGAATTTCGGAAAGCGCTTTCGTATCGATGTGCTTCATGAGCCATTGAATTAACAAGTTTTCCTTCCAAACCCATTTTTTCAAGTGTTCTGTATACATCCTGCTCACTCTTAGCTAGCCAATGACAGTAAGCAAAATCCTCATTCGTAACCCAGTGTTGAATAACTGTTGCGT
>DPLM01000070.1:0-257 GCA_003541985.1 Deltaproteobacteria bacterium
TGAACCAGTATTGGCACTTTGACTAGTCCACGATCCAGAAAATGAGCAAGATTATAGAGATGGCTTGTATCATAGCACTCAAACTCGAAACGTGTGCCGCTGGAAGAACACGTCGTCAAGATCTCCTCAATATCTTGAAATGTGTTCCTGAACACCAGATCACGACTATTTTCCAGGTGCTGTCGTTCCCAGTCATGTTTAAAGTCGCTGTAGCGTTTAAGCATCGGATAGAGCCCAAAGTTCATTGATCCCATATT
>DPLM01000070.1:566-4731 GCA_003541985.1 Deltaproteobacteria bacterium
CCAAAGTTCATTGATCCCATATTTAGAGAAGCCAGCTCTGGTTGAAGCTCCTTGGCAGGAGACATACGCTGGGCCAGGGTCATCTGGGGTGCACCTCCTGTTGTGATGTTGATCACTACGTTACAAGCTTGCTTGATTCGGGGTAGGAACTTCAGAAAGGCTTCTGGAGTTTGATTAGGACGTCCGTTTTCTTCATCGCGTGCGTGGAGATGAATGATGGAAGCCCCAGCTTCTGCCGCAGCAATCGCAGCTTCGGCAATTTCATCAGCAGTCACCGGTAGATGTGGGGACATCGATGGGGTATGGATTGCTCCAGTGGGAGCGCAAGTCAGGATTGCTTTTTGAGTCATCGGACATTCTCCTGGCAGGAAATTGTTGGTTTACCTGCGATCAAACGCCATCAGAGACATCGATGCAAGGGTTTTGTGGACCTGATTGGCCCCAGATGATGGTGATTGGCTCTGTTCATAACGCCAAATTAATTTGAAAAGCAATTGAAAGTCTGCATCTGTAATTGAGATTTTCTGGAAAATGTCTAGATTCTCGTAGTCTTCAAGTTTAAATTGATAATAATTTTTTGATCCAAAAATATATCGATATTTCTGTTGAAGGTTCAGCATGTCAACTCGCCCATCACTAGATTTCAAGCGTCTGAATCACTTGGATAACTTGCTGAGCAACACTATCGGAAAACCAGGACAATTGCCTGGTGTACAAGTGTTGGTCTGGCGCCGAGGAGATTTATCCTATTTCCGTTGGGCGGGGTTACGAGATATCGAGAGAGGATTGCCGATAGAACAAGACACGATTTTTCGGATCTACTCGATGACTAAGCCAATTGTCAGTGTTGCTTTGTTGATGTTACTTGAAGAAGGCCGGTTCCGCTTGGATACGCCTGCTTCGGAACTCTTGCCAAAGTTCTCTGAGTTGGAGGCGTATGCAGGAATGGATGAAAAGACCGGGGAAATGAAGACAGAAGCCTGTAAACGCCCAGTGACGATTCATCAGCTTTTGACCCACACTTCAGGGCTAACCTATGAAATGCACGCGGAGCATCATCCAGTAGCCAAGTTGTATAAACAATCTTCTGCAGATAGAGCTCCATTAAGTCTTGAGGAGATGGTCAATCATTTAATGAATTTTCCGTTGGCTTATCAGCCGGGTACTCGCTGGCACTACAGCGTGTCGACTGATGTATGCGCTCGCCTAGTTGAAATTATTTCAGGACAACCAATCGATCGTTTTCTTCAGCAGCGCATCTTTGATCCTCTAGGAATGAAAGATACGGGCTATCACCTACCTGTTCAGAAACTATCACGTCTGGCTGAACTCTACAGTATTGCTGATTGGTTTGATCCAAACCTTACACCAGAGATCCTTGAGAGGGCTTCACAAGAAGGAGGTCAGCTCCAACTTTTGAACAGCTTTGAACCAGAGATTTATAAAGCTCCACATAACTGCCTTCGTGGCGGCCATGGGTTAGCTTCTACTGCTTTGGACTACCTGAAGTTCGCGCGCATGTTGTTGCAATACGGCAATTGGGAGGGAGAGCGTCTGCTGAGCCACAAGACCATTGAGCTAATGCGTATCAACCATCTTTCGGCAGAGCTATTCCCATTGGAAATTTGCAACAATCCACTCAAAGGTGAGGGTTGGGGCTTGGGTGTTTCTGTCAACATGGGCCCTGCACAAAGCATGTGCCTGGGAACTAAGGGGAGCTTTGGTTGGGCTGGCTTGGCTTCTACGAAGTTCTTAATTGATCCACAAGAAGAGCTGATTTTGATACAGATGGGGCAATTGATTCCTCCTCCGGAACACTTGTTTTTTCAGTATCTGCGGAATGTTGTCTATCAGGCTTTGACACCCTGAGAGCTGGGGCACAGCTTAGATCCGCTATATTACCTTCGATTCACAATTGACATAATCAAAGAGGGTGATTATTTTGCGGACAGAATTTGGCACTTTTCAACCTGCTGAGGGGAAGTTAGCTTATGAAGCGATCAGATTTTACATTAGAGAGGGGACAATCGCGTTCTCGCAACGCTCTTCCCTTGCAGCGCCTAGATATGCCTGTGGATCATCATGTTTCATTGAAAAATTATACTTCTGGTCGAACTACTCGGATACCTAAAGATCTTGGCCCTGCTCAGTCATTACAAGGTTTTGATCCCACATACAGAAACATCATTGATTACATTGTTCGAATTACATATCGAATTTGGGAAACCAATGACCGTGAGGTTGAGTACATCGGTGAATGCTATTCACTAGATAGCCAGGTGTTCGATGACTACGGGCTTCAACTCGGCAACCAAAAAATCATTGTCGATACCCACCACACAACATCTGCTTTCCCTGATATTATTCTAGATGCTGAAGAAGTGATCTGGGCAGGAAATGACCAAATTGGGTTCCATACGTCACACCTTACACGCATTAGTGGTACGAATACCGGATCAAGCAGATACGGTAACGCCACCGGTAAAACAGTAAATTTTTTGGTGATTGCAAACTGCGTGGCTCTTCAGAACGATATTTTTTTGGAGCACGTGCTTTACAATACTTCTGCAATGCTTCAACAGCTTGGTATTGACCCTTGGGAGGAGTCAGCTAGATTGGTAAAAAATCCTCCTGCCGGTTGGCCTCGTTCTCAGAAGAACTGGGATCAGCTTCGATCAGCAACCTCTCCTGCAATTCCAATTTCACAGGCGGAGCCAATTACAGGATTTGATCCAGATACCTTTACTCGTGAAATTCACGACAATATTTGGAATGGTAACCAGTCGGCAATTATAAATTCATATGCAGAGAATTTGTTGTTTGAGGGCGCGACTGAGCGCATTTTTTCTGGAAGAACAGCTTATCGACAATATGTGAACGAACTGCGTAGTGTTTTTCCAGACTTACAGTTGCAGGTTGATGAGGTCTATTGGATGGGCAATGAACTGGATGGGTGGCTCATTTCAACTCGTTGGAGCGCAGAGGGTACTCATTTAGGCAATGGGATTTATCGAAGCCCCTCTGGTAGGACTTGTCAAATGTGGGGAATCACTCAATGGCAGGTCCTCAATGGTATCGTCCAGAAAGAGTGGCAACTATTCAATGAACTAGATCTGATGATGCAGATCTTAGCGGACTAGCCCTAATCACGAGACTCCATGATTACTGAAGATCAACATTTTCGTTTCCAGAGGCGAGGATACATTGTTCTGGAGAAAATACTGAGTGAATCTGTTCTCACGTGGCTGCAAAGTCGTTGTGACGAAGCTGTGGATTGGAAAGCCAGTGGGATGCGCTCCTTAGGAATTGAGGAAGACGGTATCAACCTACTCGGCAAACGCTATTTTGTCAGTGGTTACCGGAAGCAGAACATTGAGCTAGATCGCTTTTTGTTTGGGGATGTGATGGCCGAAATTTCGAGTGGATTACTAGGTGAGACTGTCTATTTGCACAATGAGCAATTTGTTGTCAAAGGGCAGGACCAGCGTAGTCGCTTTGCATGGCATCAGGATAGTGGCTACTCAGTCTATCGAGGAGGAGCCGAATTACATGCTCCCTACCTAACCTGCTGGATTGCTCTGGACGACATGTCTGCGCAAAATGGAACCATCTCGGTGCTTTCCTTTGATGAATTCGGAGAAGGCCGACTAATGGAACACTGGTGGGATGAGGATGAAGCTGCAATGGTTGGGTACTCTGGAGAGCAACCGGGTTCATTGATGGAAGTGCCGGCCGGTTCGATTGTTTGCTTCTCCAGTTTTACAATGCACCGCAGCGGTATGAATCAAACAGAGCGACTACGTCGGAGTTATATTGTTCAGTACGCTTCAACGGCATTTGGCTTCCAAAATGATCCTCAAAGACGCTATGCTCCTTCTGGGGGTGTTGATTTCATCAAAGCAAGCCAGCGAGTGATTCAGCCAGAGCCCCTGCCTAATTGATTTGTTGAATGTTAGAGGTCGAAGCCTAAGACGTTGTTTAGCTTGTGAATGAGTGACTTCGAAGAGATTGCCAACTTTGATTTAGACTCACTTTAGCTAGGTGTTTTGCGATGTAACCGAGTGGTGTAATGCTGGAGTTGGCCGTTGAAAGATTCAACTTGGATCCTGAAGCACTTTATCTGATAGCGCAGAATGCATGTTAAGAAATCCTCATTGACTCTAGG
>DPLM01000313.1:0-144 GCA_003541985.1 Deltaproteobacteria bacterium
TAGTAGATCTTGCCCAGATTGACGAAGAATAGGTGTGAGTTGCCTTGCCAATAACTCTAATAGTTGATCCTCATCTTTTCTGAAATTTCTGAGCCTTGTGCTGTTACGAAGTGCTGCCTCAACTTCAAGATGCTTCTGATCAAA
>DPLM01000313.1:533-3056 GCA_003541985.1 Deltaproteobacteria bacterium
AACATGCTCTGTCGATCAGCCTCTGCATTTGAAGAGCAGAAGCCCATCATTCGCGCAAAGCACTGTTGCTCAAATTGCGTACTTGGTAATGTGTGAATTTGCTGTTCTTCCATCATCTGCAATCGATGTTCATACTTTCTTAAGATGAGATAGCATTTTTTCAGTGTGCTTCCATCTTCAACAGAAATAATTCCAGCTTGAGTAAGCGCTGACAATGCTTTCAAGGTGTTTTGTTCTCTTAACTCAGAACGGATTCCTCCATAGAGCAGTTGGAAAATTTGAACAAAAAATTCGACCTCTCGAATACCACCTACACCTAGCTTTACATTAAGTTGACTCTCTTGAAGATGCTCTTTTTCAATCTTTTCTTTGATCTCAATAACACCTTCTAAAAGATTTTCGTCGACGCTTTTACGGTAGATGTAAGGATTAATTGACCTAAAAAAAATCTCTGCAATCTCTTTGTCCCCAGCAACATAGGATGCCTTAATTAAGGCTTGCTGCTCCCATAGTTCTGCTTTTGACCAGTAGTAAGCTTCTACCTGCTGCAAAGGCAAAACAAGTGCTGATGAATCACCTCCTGGACGTAAGCGCATATCAATACGAGCCAAAAATCCCTCTTTTGTGTGCTCGGTGCACCATTCAATAAAGGTTCTAGCAATTTTTTGACGAAGCTTTTGGTCTTCTGCTTCATCGCCCGTGATAGGATTTTCATCATGAACAAATATTAGATCAACATCCGATGAATAGTTTATTTCTTGGCCACCCAATTTGCCCATACCTAGAATGAGAAAAGGCGGATGTATTTCATTTGAAATTAAAGATTTGCTGGACAGTTCAAACTGCCTGGCTTCTAAAGTGGCAGCACGGAATGCCCAGTCAAGGGTTATTTTAGTCAACGATGTAAGTTCCGCTAAAATTATTTCCTCTGTTGCAAGTTTTAGTAAATCACGGACCGTCAGCCGGTAATATTCTTGGTATTTAAAACTGCGAATGAGATTCTTTAAATCTTCAGAACTCCATGTCTTTTTTGACTCAACTCTTTTAGTAAGGGTTTCTGAAAGCTCAGCATCAAATCTTGGTATTTCTAAATTGTTCGATAACCTTAAATTTTTTACCCAGCCTGGGTGGCGAATCAGCCTTCTCGAGAGAAAATGACTGTACCCTAGCACGGCTAGTGACTGACTTATACCTGGCTCATCTCCTTCAAGACAATCGGGAAAATGTTCGAGAAGATTTTCCAGGTCAGCAATTGCCTGCTGGGGGAATGGAGAACATGTGATCCAGGACTTAAATTGATGGGGGATATTTACACCTCTCCCAGAAATTGAATCGAATCCAGAGTTTATTTGTCCGTCATATTTGGGTTTCAGCATTAGTTTAGAAGCTTTTTTATTAAGGTGCTGGGGTTCCAATTTTTTCACGATGATTAAATTTTGCTGATATCAAGGTCTCGCAATCCAAAAACAGCTTTGTGCGCTTTTTGCAAAACATTCTTCACCAACTATCATTTTTACTAATTGACTATAGGATATGAGCAAATTTAAACTCCAAACAGCACTGAAGGTTCGCGAAAGACTAGAGAAACTTTACCAAAAATCTTTTGCCGAACAAGTTCAGGTTACCCAGAGGTTGACTGACCAATTGGGAATTTTGGAAGAAGCATTCCAAGAAAACAATTCTACTGTCAATCAGGCCAAGCGAAACGGATTCACGATTGCGGACCTTGTTGGAGCGAATGGCTTCGGTCAGAGGCTGAAATACCACGAGTCTGTAGTGCAAGATCAAATGATCGAACAGCAAGAATTGATGGAACGTCGCAGGCAAGAACTCGTTTCTGCAACTCAGCAGAAGCGCGTTCTGGAGATTTTGCGTGAGAAGCATGAACTCAAAAAGAGGGAGAAGCTTCAAAGAGAGGAAACTTTTGAGTTAGACGAAGTTTCACTGAATCTGAGACGTTATCGTTTGGATTCCTAATCTGAAATCGAACACCGCAGCCAATGTTTCTTTATTCATATCGTATTTCTCTTCGACTGATGTTGCCATTGCTGCTTGGCTCTATTCTGATGGCAAGGCCCGCTTATAGCATTCCAACCACTCTTAAAGAGGGGCAGCAGTTAATTGGCAAGATATGTGCTGATTACGGGATTGAATTCTGCGCGTATGTTCCTCAGGAAGACAAGGCAGATGCAAAAAAACCTTTGAAGCTGACTGCGACAGAGCGACAAATTCTGACCAGATTGGTTGAACAACAGGAAGCGCTTGAAAGAAGAGGTCGTGATCTTGATCGCCGCGAAACTCAATTACAAGCCCTTCAAGAAGATGTTCAACGACAGATTGTTCAATTGGAGCGAATACAACTGGATATTGAACAATCAATTGAAACTAAAAAAGCTCAAGATATTGAGCAGCTTGAAAAAGCTGTTTCCTTTTACACTCGAATGGACCCTGCAGCAGCAGCTTTGTCAATTGCAAATTTAGACCAAAAAACCGCTGTGAACATCTTAATGAGAATGAAAGACA
>DPLM01000288.1 GCA_003541985.1 Deltaproteobacteria bacterium
CATTACCCTCGGTAATGTACCCACTCAAGCCCTGCTTCCTGGCAGTCCTGGAATCACAAAATCACGAGGAAACTTAAAAAAATATCGTGATTGGGACATCCTGCCAACTTTCCACCCTTCCTACCTACTCAGAAATCCAAACGCAATGCACGAGGCTTGGCAAGATTTCCAAAAAATCCTTGAATACGTTTTCCCTCATTGATTAACCAAGCACATGATTGATCTCAAACCAGTCAAAGGTACTCGCGATTTTTACCCCCCACAGTTGAGACTCCGCAATTGGCTTTTCAGCGCATGGCGCAAGTCAGCGCAGCAAGCTGGTTTTGAAGAATATGATTCCTGTATCTTAGAGCATGAAGCTTTGTACATCCGGAAAGCAGGGGATGAGATTAGTCAACAACTTTACAACTTTGAAGATAACAGTGCTCGCAGATTGAGTCTACGACCAGAGATGACACCATCATTAGCAAGAATGATTCTACAGAAACAGAAAACTCTCAGTTACCCGGTAAGATGGTTTTCAATACCTCAATGCTTTCGCTACGAAAGGATGACTCGGGGTAGGAAACGTGAGCACTACCAATGGAATCTGGACGTTATCGGAGAACCCACGATTCTTGCTGAATTGGAAATCATCAGCACCCTCATTCGATCTTTGAATGAACTGGGCCTAGATTCGCAGGATTTCCGAATCTTCATCAATGATCGGCGCATACTCAATGCCATGCTGGAACAACTAAATGTACCCCAGAATCTGCAAAACTCTGTGCTCGTTATTTTGGATAAAAGAGACAAATTATCTGCTGATGTGCTGTGCTCTGAACTGTCAAATAAGGGACTTAGCAACATACAGACGACTAAACTGATTCAATTCCTAGAGTCGCCTAATTTTGAGGCTGTTGCTGAGCAACTGGAAAATCAGAATGTCCTCAATGAATTGAAGAGTATCCTGGATCAATTTCAGAAAATAGGATTGGGAACTTACCTAGAGTTCGATATCTCTATTGTCAGAGGCTTATCTTACTACACCGGGACGGTCTTTGAAGTTAACACTCTTAACAAATCTTCACGTGCGATTAGTGGGGGAGGTCGCTACGACTCCCTGCTCTCAGCCTACGGGGGACCCGTCATTCCAGCAGTCGGATTTGGTTTTGGGGATGTTGTCATTTTGGAGATTCTAGAAGAATCCAAAAAACTCCCAGACTTAAAACAGGTACTGGATTTGGTTATCTTTGCTCTAGATTCCAAACAAGATGAAATTGCGATGCGCCTTGCTCATCAACTTAGAAATGCTGGACTCAGTGTTCAGGCTCAATTCGGACCTATGAAAATGCAAAAGGCTCTGCAACAAGCCAATAACCTTGGGGTAGCTTATGCAATTTTTTGTTTACCAGATGAACTAGACAGAAATGAGGTGGTGATCCGAGACCTTAATAATCGTGAGCAGAAAGCCCACTCCCTAGCAAACATCACTGATCTTTCCTGGATGGGGAATGCCTGATGAAACTCTGGTATTCCGCATTCATCATTGCTGTTTTGTTTGCAATCGATCTCGTTTCGAAAATTTGGATCAGAGCAAACATCCCCCTGTATGAATTGACAACGTTAATACCTAATTTTATTGACCTGACCCACGTGCAGAATCGTGGGGTTAGTTTCAGTTTTCTCTCAGATTTAAATGATTCGATTAGGCTACCTCTGCTGATTGGAGTTTCCGTCTTGGCGACAGCTGGAATGATCTTTTATCAATTACGCTATTGGCTTGAGCTCGATGGATGGACTAAGCACGGACTAACTTGGATTTTACCAGGGGCAATGGGCAATCTTGTTGATAGAGCTTGGTTCGGGCATGTCACAGATTTTTTCCATTTTCGTTGGTTTGAGTTTAGTTTTTTTGTTAACAATTTTGCTGACATCTTTATCAGCTTCGGAGTTGTCTGTTTTATCGCCTCATCTTTGGTCTCTTTTCGATCCGTAAAAGCATAGAAAAAGCTTGCACTCCAAAAAAACAGATCATATTCTTCTTTTTTTTTTCGATGGGCGCTTAGCTCAGCTGGGAGAGCGACGGTCTTACAAACCGTAGGTCACAAGTTCGATCCTTGTAGCGCCCACCACTCCCAATGAAAAAAGCTCCCTTCCGGTACGGGGTCGTAGTTCAGTTGGTCAGAACGCTGGCCTGTCACGCCAGAGGTCGCGGGTTCGAGCCCCGTCGACCCCGCCACGAAAAAAATCATTCAATTCAAAGCTTTCCCAGCAGATATTGTTTAGAATGATTCTTTTCCCCCACCGTATCCCCCACCAAACATTTAAATTAGGTTCAGAGCACTCCTGAACTGGGCAACATCTAACCTAAAAAACTATCTACTGAAAGGCGCCCATGCTTGTTTTTACTACGATTGAAATCACAAAAGGTTTCCAAGTCTGGAAAGATATGGTCAAAGAAAGTGGTGGAAAAATGAAGGAATACGGAATGACCATGATCTGCGTAGGACCTCAAGCAGATGACGAAACCAAATTGCATGGTGTCCTACACTTTGAATCCATGGAACATCTCAAGAAATTCCAGGCTGATGAAGAACTGACTCAGAGGCGAATTGATGCTGGCGTTAAAGTCGAAACCGGCACCTTCACTCCCGTTTCTGATGCTGCACTAGTAAATTTTCCTAGTGTGATCACCCAACACGAATAATAAACCAAAGCACTAGAAAAACTCTCATTCAATCTATGCGGGGTTGGTGCAAAGCCACTCCCGTATCCCACTGAGCCATGGCTGTCATTCGATCACTAACATTTCTTCAAAAAACTCTAAATTCCGGTTGCTTAACTGGCAGCACTACGAGCGAGACAACCATGTTGGTTTCACCTTGGAAGATATCTCTCCCCCGCCAAAATTAACTCACACCGTCGCAGCCTGCGGCCCATAGCAATTTCCCCCCGTGAATGGGAACCGGACATACCTACATTCGCTGCACCTCTATTTTGCGCCCCACACACCTTTCTTTCAACCTAAGTAGGAGACGCCTCAATGCCCGCTCCAATTTCGTTGGTCGATCTAAGTCCAGATTTTTTCTGTAGTCCATCACGCAGCCAATGGCTCCGAGAATATCGCTTGGCTCTACCTTGGACACAGGCCCAGTTGGCCGATGCTTGTGGTGTTTCTCGTAGTAGGCCCTGCTTTCCAATTAACCAAATCACACCAACTAATTTATCCCTTTTGATCAAGGATGGATTAACCAAAATAAGTCCGTAATCCAAGCCATACTACTCGGATATTTTTTCAAAATTTTTAGAGTTGATATCATTAATTCCCAAGACTGTAGGAATTTAGCACTTTATAATGCTGGCAGGTGAGTGTCATTGAAAATGTCCTTTGAATCAATCAAAGCAAGTAGGCATGGTTCACTTGGCAATTCCCGTTGAGAGACTAATTTTATCGTTCCTCAGCTTTTTTCTTTTCCTGGGAGAATTATTCGCCTCTTTTGAGTATTTGATGCCCTTTTACTTTCGTAGCTTGTGCTGCGTCATTGAACAAAACAGTATTCATCCGCTTTAGCGATTCTTGATGCATCTCCCATTCAGCCGCACCTAGTTCTGCTCTAGGCAGGGTTGGCCTGTCAAAGTTATTGAATACATCTTGTCCACGAACCAGCAGGGCAAAAGTGCGTCCACCTTTTTGTTTGACTTGAGTCGGGATAAAACGCATCGCAAAGCCAATTCTTGGAATGTCAGTATGATTGGGTTTTGATCCATGGAAGATACGGACATGATGAAGGCTCATTTGACCTGCTTCCAATTCAATTGCCTCTGTTTTTTCCCGAGAAATATCCACTGAAACTTTTTGTCCACGGCTTAACATATTATCATCACCAAAAGTATCATGATGAGAAACTTGGCCTCTGAGATGGCTCCCAGGTACAACCTCCATACATCCGTTTTCCCGGTTGCTAGGCGTAAGGGCTAACCAAGCTGTTACAATCTCAGGTGGTTCAAGGCCCCAATAAGTACTATCTTGGTGCCATGAGACGAAAGAATTTGTTTTGGGACTCTTGATAAAAAAGCTGGCCGACCATAGGAGAAGATTTCTTCCCAAGACCTGTTCAACTGCATCGAGAATTTGTTCTCTTTGAATTACTGCACAAAGACTGGGGAACAGTAGGTGAGTATTAGTCCCAAAAGCTCTTGCGGCTTTTTCAGGTTCCTCGTGCTGAAATCTCAAAATTTGATCTGCCAAAGCGGCAGCCTCAAAAGACTTCATGACTGGGATCGGACATGCAAATCCGTTCCGATCGAATTTTGAAATTGGAAACATAGTTTGACCTAAAATTTAATTTCATCCTGCAAAACAGGGTTTAAAACCAAGTCTAATGTTGGTTTTGATTCGACAAATTTGTCAAATTCTGAGATTGACCAGTAATCTTCAAGCTAATCAGCTTTTCCTATGGTTAAATTGAATTGAACCTAAGGAGAATTCAATTCACTATTTACGATTTAATTTTTAAACGGACTCATGGCGAAAATTCAACAGATTCAACTCCAATTGGTCAACCTTGATCCGAAAGTCAAGCGAACCGATGCGATCCAGTCCTTCGTCACCCAGGAGACTCCAATTCTCTCTATCGTCGATGAAGATGGTCAAACTGGAATTGGATACACCTACACGATAGGCACAGGAGGTTCCTCTGTCTTCCACTTGCTACAGGATCACCTGCTGCCTCAATTGATTGGAAGAGATGCTGAAAACATTGAGAGCATTTGGAAAGACCTCCACTTCCAAACACACGCTACAGCCGTTGGAGCCATTACTAGCCTTGCTCTCTCTGCCATTGACACTGCCCTTTGGGATTTGCGCTGCAAGCGGGCTGAACTTCCTCTCTGGAAACTAGCTGGCGGGGCCAAACACGAAATTCCAGTCTACAGCACCGAGGGAGGTTGGCTCCATATTCCTACTGCTGATCTTGTGAAAGACGCCCTCGATCGTAAATCTGAAGGCTTTGGTGGCTGTAAGATCAAAGTTGGCTCTGCCCATGTTGCCGAGGATGTCGAACGACTGCAAGCGGTACGTCAAGCGGTAGGACCCACCTTTGAAATCATGACCGACGCCAACCAGGCTTTCACCCAAAATGAAGCTATTCGCAGGGCACGTCATTTTGAGCCGATTGACATCGCCTGGTTCGAGGAGCCTCTGCCCGCCGAAGATCTTGGGGGACACATCGAGTTGAATCGTTCCACATCCATCCCGATCGCAGTGGGTGAATCGATGTATCACCCTGCTCACTTTCGTGAATATATGCAGAGAGGAGCCTGCAACATTGTACAAGTGGACGTCGCCCGCATCGGTGGCATCACACCCTGGC
>DPLM01000088.1 GCA_003541985.1 Deltaproteobacteria bacterium
CTGACTTAAAGACTGCTCTGGATCAAAGCGACTACATCCGCAACTGAGCCCATTGTCGGGTAGTCACTCTCAAAATTGGATTTGATTTCTAATGGTGGGTTAGGTTTACACCAGACCGCATCTGTAAATACTAAGTAGCCGCTTTTACGTAGTAGGGGCCTTTACAAATTGAAAGCGCCCGCTGAACGCCAACGTTGTAGAGCGCACCTTCTGACCAGATCATATCAAAACTTGATTGCGTTACAGTAAGCTCTGCCATGTCACCAATTTGGCCCCAAATGGGATCCGTTAGACTGAGCTGGGCGAGCTTTTGGTTTAGCTTTTCAATGCTTGGAGAATTGTTGTCGACTGAGATGATCGATCCTTGAGTTAGCTTAGCCAGCTGTAAGGTTTGACTTCCTGCTCCACAACCCAAATCAAGAATCTCTGGCATATCTGGGAGCTCTTCACAGAAATACAAAGCCTTTCAAGCAGACATCAGATTCCCAGGACCCTGTCGGGGAAGAGACTCAAAAAACTCAAAAAAGATTTCAAAGAATCTAGGGCTTGGTTCATTCATCAAGCAAATTTCTGAGAGAGTTTAAACGACTTTGACGAACTAGAAATTTTATCAGCAAATAATATGGTGGAATTCAAAATGAGTACTTAAGACCTGCGAAGAGGCGATCGTTATTTGCAATACGTTTTGAGTAGGACGTATCCCCTTCGTGATAGAGCAAAATGCCTCCACCAACATTCAAACCATCGGCCCAATCATAATCTAATCCAATTCGCTGAGATGAACCGGATGAACCAAACTCCCCAAACTGAAAGGCAATCACGTTGAAGGATAAAGTCTGGTTAAGAAAATCCTGCTGAAAGCGAATGGCCGTCGTAACAGTGCTCTGCTCCTGCTCATTCGGCGCTTCTTCAAGTGTAGTTTCAAACTCACGAATCCATTCCCAAGCCAATTCAAAACTCAAGGCACCATCTGAAATACCTGAGTATTCTATACCAAACACATGATCCTGCCGTGAGAAGGTCTTCGAAAAATTGGTAAACCGCAGTCCTTGAACATCCGCAATTTCCCCTCGCACGATCCAACTACCCGTAACGGTGCTGAAGGCAGTCCCTAAGAGCTGTAATCGGTCGTGTATCACTCTGTCTGGAAAAACTCCCAGCGACGGTTGGAAGCCTCCATCCGCCCGGCCTTGATCGTTGTAGACACTGGCCGCATAGAAGGAGAGGTCCCAACCTGTGAAGTGACCATTCAGGGCTGCGCCGTATTCAGTCTCCGTTGGTATTTCCTCAGGGAAACTTTCAACATCCGCAAAATAGAATTCACTACCAAATTCAGGGGATTTGCCAAAACGGATTTCATGAATCAAAACTAGGTTCAGATTCCAGGCCCCTGTGTAGTAATCAATTTGGGTCATTGTGACAGGCAGGCGGCTGTCGTCGATATCAATCAGTCCAGGTTCACGATTGTCGGTTGGATTCAACACATCGACCACGCTTAGCAGGTCTGCCTTTCCCCAGACTTTGATCTGACGCCCAAACTTTACATCAATGTTAGGGCCCAGGGAAGTTGACAGGAAGGTTTCCCGAAGTTCAGTCTCTTGTTCATACGCTTTTAGGTACTCCTCTGAATATTCTTCCCGATCCAGAAACTGGTAGGCAAGATCTCTAAATGCCTTGCCATCTACAAAAAAACGGAGGCTCGACGTAAGATCGTATTGATACTCCAACTGCAAATACAAGCGGAGTTTTCTTAAACCTCGATAATCTGGTTTATCAGGATTAGGATCTGATTGAGCATATGCGTAAGCGATGTTGATTCCTGTCGATCCTGCCAGACCCGTTGGCAAAGAGAGTCTATCTGATTCAGTAACGATTGACGAACTCTCCTCAAAACCATCAAGCAAGTCATCTACAATATCAGGAGTTTCAACAGGCTCTTCGAAGCCACCCAACAGTTCATTCGTAGAAGCTTCTGGCTCTTCGAAATCACCCAGCAAGTCATCTACTGATTCTTCATGAACACTGGGAGATTCCTCAAAACCTTCGAGCAAGTCATCTACTGATTCTTCTTGGGCAAAAGCAGTTCCAACCGAGAGAAGCAAACCAAGACAAAAGATCCTCTTCTGGAATATCGTCAAAGCCCCTGCTCCAACCTACGCTGACTGAAGAGAGATTGCTCCAAATTCTGATTCAGCCGGATGTTCTGCTGTCGTAGAATGGTCTGATGCACGACCTCTTTGCCGAAACGTCGCTGGGCCTTGATCTCGGAGGAAAACCAGACTCCTTCGATCTGTTGGAGATCCTTGAACTCAAAGAACTTGATATCTGGACTCTTGTGAACCCAGTTCTTGGCCCGAACAACCACATAGTTGTCTTTACGTACCCAGATCACGCTCTTAGTGTAACCAGTCTCTTCCTTGACATCGTCGTTTTTGGGTTCGGAATATATCACCCAGGCATCGGAACCATCGACCTTGTCGTTCTCCTTGAGCAACTTGTAGCTGTAATCACTGAGATTGTAGGAAGTCAGATCTGAGTAATTGAAATCTGACCCCATGAAGGAACCACTTTTGTCACTGGCTGCGATCCGCTTGGTTTTACGGAGCGCAGGGAGATACATCCACTGGTCGTCGTCCTTACTATCGTCATCGTAATCGTAAGTCAGAAAGCCTGTGTTGCGGACATCGGCC
Organism: Deltaproteobacteria bacterium; assembly: GCA_003541985.1. Lineage (GTDB taxonomy): Bacteria > SAR324 > SAR324 > SAR324 > NAC60-12 > JCVI-SCAAA005. Next base: position 2,691 of record DPLM01000088.1, read on the forward strand.
GGCTCTTCAAAAAAAATCACACTCTGGGAGTCCTCCCCCTTGTCTTGCCGATATTGCTGCATGCGTCGCACGCGCTGCTCATTGTTCTTGTTGATCAGCACCATCTGCATTTCCATGACGATGTTGTCACCATCTTCACGGTCATTGACTCGTTGCATGATTTCATCTGCCGTCAGGGCCCAGGCGCTGGGACTAGCTCCTAACAAGAAAGCTCCCAAAACCAGACTTATCCACTTGTTCATCATAACCTTTCTATTGATTAAATAGATTCAAAGACCTTTTCCAAAAATAACTGCTTCTCTAAAAGTTTATGGAGAAGAAAACAGCTTGGAGACAATCAGTTCAGTTCCGCAAATTCGCTCTCTTTTGGGTAGACACGTGTCTGTTCCACAGAAGGCTGGTTACCGTAGACCAACATCATTAAAGCTGGTGCTGCAAGAACATCCAGAATCAAGGCTGAGCCAATACAGACCACCAACAGCATACCGAAGGCAAAGATATTGACGAAGTCTGCAGCCATGTAGGAAGCAAAGCCACCGACGAGAATCAACGTGGTGAAGAGCAAGGCTCTCCCGGTCGTCATCAAAGTTTCCTGAATAGCCCGGGCTGCGTCTCCATAGCGATCAAAGTATCGTTGAAAGACACTCAAGAAGTGCACGGTGTCATCCACAACCAACCCGATACCGATGCTGCCAATCAGGATTGTGAAGGGATCAAGCGGTAGGTCGAGAAAGCCCATCAAACCCAAGGTGATCAGGATGGGAGTTAGATTCGGAATCATACTGAGTAAGCCGACTTTCCAACTCCCCAGAAAGACAACCATCAGTCCAGTAATCAGGATCAGGGCAATGATGTAGCTGTTCCGCATGCTGTTGAGCACGTTGGTCATGGTTCCTGCCCAGAGCTGGGCGATCCCTGTGATCGAATACTCAATCGTATTACCGAAGATGCTTTGAATTTTCTCCTCGAGTTGTTCTGTAAAAACAATCGAATCAGTAGCATCCAAATTCGGAATGTAGAGACTCAGTCGGGCCATACTGAAACCAACATCAGTCAACTTCTCCAAATCATCTGAACCACTGTTGGAGAAGAGAAACATCTCCTGGGCAATCAGGTCCCTGGCCTGAGGAACAGCATAAAACTCAGCTCGGTTTTCGTTCAATGCACGGTTGGACTCTTTCAACACATCTAGAACCGACTGTGCCTTGCCGACGACTTCTCCTTTGGGAAACTGCAACTCTTCAGTAGCTACTGTGTTCAACTGGTCAAGACGATTCATGAAATCTGGTTCGTAGAGCCCACCGGACTTTCCTGTATTGAGCAGCACCTCGATGTTCGAAGAGCCACCCATGCGAGAATCAATGATCTGTGTATGTTGTCGGAATTCAGCATTTTCAGGAAACCAGCGCAGAGGCCAGTTGGAGGGTCTCAATTGAGCAACGCCTACCACAGCAATCATCACCACCACGCCGCAACCGATCATTACCTGTTTGGGCTGGTTAACCGCTAGTTTTCCACAACTACTCAATATACGATCGGCCAAGGAAGGAGCGTGTTCAGCTTGATTTAGGTCTTTACGACCAAAGAGTGGTTGAGGGCCCCCAGGCAGTACCGCCAAAATTGCAGGCAACAACGTCAGTGTAAGTGCCATTGCCGCCAGGACCCCTAGTCCTCCATAGATGCCTAAATCAGCAATCGGCGCAGAGGCCGCATTGGCAAATGACCACAAACCTCCAGCAGTGGTGAAACTCGTCATCATAATTGCTAACCCCGAATGGCTAAGGGCGTATGCGACTGAATCACCCTTGGAATTACCGGCCATCCGGTGCCGGTAGAAGATCGTCAGCACGTGCACCGCATCCGCAACTCCAATCGCCAAAATGAAGGACGGCAGGATCTGGTTAATGACTGTGAAGGGACGACCGAAGGCTCCCATGAATCCAAGAGTAACCACCATACTCAGTACTACCAAAAGTATTGGCAGTAGGACTCCTGAAATTCGGCGAAATAGGATCAGCAACAGCAGGAACATCAGGCCAATCGAAATTCCCGAAAACTTGGGTAGATTCGACTGCATCGAATCCTGGATGGAAGAGCCATAGACTGGACCTCCAGAAATGAAAGTACGAAAGCCTTCTCCCTCGTAGCGTTCCATCACAGCCTTTGTGGCCAAGATTGCTTCATTCTCTTCGATGGAGGTAACTGCCTGCATATCAGAACCATCAGTAACTGCTGCTTCATCAAAGCCTTCCATCAAGTCAGTATCCATCGCAGTGTCATCAAAGCCCCCAAGTAGGTCTTCTTCTCCACTCTCTGGCAGCACATAGGGATTCAGCTCCAGTGTGATCGTGGTCAACTGGCCATCCGGTGAGATCACCCAATTTGGATAGGTTGGACTGCTGAGTACATAGTCCTTAAGTGCTGCCAGCTTTTGCAAATTTTCTGGAATCTCTTCGATCAGATCACCAACAATCAACTCGTCTTCGGCACCCCTAGTGGATCTGACAGTGAGCAGACTGTTGACTTCACGAATATGGGGAACTTCGCGCTCCAGATCATCTTGCATTGCCTGAAGTTTTCTCAGGAACTCGGTGTTGAACACCTCTGGGGCGTCGACTCCCACCAGGATTAGGTCATCTCTTCCAAACTGATCACGGAAGGAGTTGTAATTGACGAGAATGGGATCATCGCCTTTGAAGAAGGCTTCATTGGAAGCATCGAAATAGAGGTGGCGCATCTGTGAGGCGAAGCCCCCGACTACCAGCAAGGAGAGAGCGATCACCAACCAACGGAAACGGGCAACCAAGTATCCCCAGCGCTCCATGTTGTGATCGACCGATTTTTTCCACTTTTGCATGACGAATCTTTTGGGAAAGAAGAAAAGATGAGGGCTAGATATGCACTCAATGAATTGTGAATCCTGTTATCTCTCCAATAATTCTGCCAAGTGATTAATATTTCAAAATACTGAAATAATTATTTTATTTATAAAATTAGCTAGGAATTACTAATTTGATGATAAAATTACTGGGTGATTAGAATTTCCGTGTTTAATTTCTTCTACTTTTTTGAATGGAGCAGCCCCATCAAAGCCGGTGCAACCACCAAATC
>DPLM01000024.1 GCA_003541985.1 Deltaproteobacteria bacterium
GAGATAAGATCCTAGTTGAGAGATTTGTCCAGAAATATCGGGGCAAATGGCAGGTTTAGTTATTCCGTGGAGTCAGTGATCAATAAGGAAAATAGCAATGTTGCAGTACAAATTGAAAATTTTAGGAGTCGTGCAAGAAGTTGGTTTTCGCCACTTTGTACGTCAAGAGGCAACTAGATTGGGGTTGGTAGGGTCTATTTGGAATTGCCCCGATGGCAGTGTAGAGGTTATCATTCAAGGTGAAGAGCCACTATTGGACCAACTTGTGGAGCATTGTAAACGAGGACCTGCTTATTCAAAAGTTACTTCTGTAAATATACAGAGAGATGCAGTAGGTGATAAGTTGGCGGATTTTACAATTCGACGTTGACTTTAGGCAGCTTGTCGACGAGCCAAGTTCAACGGTTTGATCTGAGGAATACTTGGTAGCAAGACAAGGCTGTTGGGTTTGGCGCGATTCAGTGGTCGTTGTTGGATGTCCAGAAGTCCGGAGGTGTTCAGCAAAATAGTGTCACCTGCGAAAGTTATAAATTCGAGAGATTCTCTTGCAGTGAAGGGGTTCTGAACTAACAGTGTCAGAAAATTTTCAGATGTTGCTAGTACTGTCCCGGCGATCTCATAAGATTGATTTCCGTTACGATGGCCCGGATAAATGCTGTCATGTCCAGCTGGTGTGTTCAAAGAAGCCTCTGTGTAGCCTCGATGTGGAATTCGTTCCAATTCCCGGGTTAGCTCCTGAAGGCGACTTTGCCAGAGTGGAGGTGGTTCATTTGCACAAATTTTCAAACCCTGTGCATAAACACGAGTCGTTGTGGCAACGTAGAGGTTACTTTTCATTCGACCTTCAATTTTTAGGCTGTCAATTCCTTGCTCGAAAAATTGAGGTAACTGCTCCAGACCCCGCAGGTCCTTGGAACTCATAAAAGAAGTTTTGTAGGTCTCTTCTTTGTTGATTTCTTGAATGTCGTAATGAAACCGACAACTTTGAACACAGCCGCCCCGGTTGCTGTCTCTGCCAGCGGTATAGTTCGAGATGACACAGTTACCAGAGTAGGCCATGCACATCGAACCATGAATGAACAGTTCCACAGCGATTCCTACCTTGTGCCGAATCCATCCGGCTTCTTGAACAGATACCTCTCTTCCCAGAATGAGGCGCTGAACTCCCAGATTTTTCCAAGCTTGAGCCGCCCAAGAATTCAGGCAGGACGCTTGGGTAGAAAGGTGAATTGGAATGTTGGTGTGTTGATGAATCAGCGTACAAGTTCCCAGATCTGAAACAATAACGGCATCGACACCTTGCTGCTCCAGCCAGACCACGTACTCTGGCATCTCTTTGAGATCTTGGTCATGTGGGAACGCGTTGAGGACAACAAAGACCTTGGCATCGTGCTGATGAGCGAACTGCAACCCTTCAATGATTTCAGTATCAGTGAAATTATCTGCACCGCTGCGCAGCCCGAAACGATGCCCAGAGAGATAGACAGCGTTGGCGCCGTAAAGAACTGCGACTTTTAGGCGCTCTAGGCTCCCGGCAGGAGCTAGCAACTCGGGAAGCTTCATGGGTATAGAGAAGATGAGGGTGGGATCAGTTGTGAGAGCCGAAAAGGATCTGCATTTTTTCTTTGATGGCTCTGTCTAGACGAGGACCTATGCGCTGGATCACTTCAGCGGCCATAGCAGTGGCAAGCACACCACTTTCAAAAATGCTCTTTTCGTGTGTCAGACCGTACAAAAATCCTGCCGCAAAAGCATCACCTGCTCCCGTCGTATCAACTACATTTACTCGCCGAGGATCAATATAGAACATCTCACGTTGTTCGCATACTAAAGCCCCACGGGCCCCCATCGTAAAAGCAACTGTCTCCACTTGGGTAGCCAGGTATTCCAGAGCTTCCTGCGAGATCTCAGTGTTTAGCAGTGCGAAAGCCTCTTCTTGGTTGCAGAAGAGCAGATCGACATCTTCACGAACCAGCCGATGAAATGCTTCTTGGTGACGCTGAGCACAGAATGGGTCTGAGAGACTGAGAGCGACCTTTGTACCGTGTTTCTTGGCGAGGCCAATCGCTTGACTGACAGCATCCTGCTGAATTTCTGTGTCCCATAGATATCCTTCGATGTACAGGTAGCGGGCCTGCTGCATCAACTCAGCATCAATGTCGCTGGGATGTAATTCCTGGCACATCCCCAGAAAAGTGTTCATGGTACGAGAACCGTCCTCTCCAACCAAGATCAGACTACTCCCACTACTCCCATCCCCAAAGCCAAAGCGAGTCGTCACTCCTTCTTTTGCCAATAATTGTTCATACAGTTGCCCCAAAGCGTCTTGGCCCAGCTTACCGGTATACGCTACGTTACTGCCAATCAGTGCAAGCCCACTCATTGTGTTGGCTGCCGATCCTCCTGGAGCGGAGATCACTTCGTTTTGACCAGACTGCAACGCCTCAATCAACTCTTGTTGGCGTTCCTGGTGAACCAGGTACATACGATTGGCTTCCAGTTCCTGTTTCTCAAGGAAACTCGCCGGAATGTGTACCAGCAGGTCCATTAATGGATTGCCGATACCATATACGTCTATTAGTTTTTGGGGCATGAATTGGACAGGGCTAACTAACCTTCATTTTTCGGTTATTATCGGCAGATTGCCGCATGATCAACTTGGGAGGCACATCTTGAGTAATCGTATTTTCGCTGATTATAACTTCTTGAATGTTACTGTTCGAAGGAGTTTCATACATGATGTCTAGCATGGCTTTCTCGAGAATCGAGCGCAGACCACGAGCGCCGGTTTTACGCTTGATTGCCTCTTGAGCAATCACTTTGTAAGCACCTTTTGTGAAAGACAGCTTTACGTTTTCTAACTCAAAAAGCTTCTGGTACTGGCGAATCAAGGCGTTCTTTGGCTCAACCAGAATTTGAATCAGATGCTCTTCTTCCAAATCATGTAGTGTGCTGATGACAGGGAGTCTGCCTACAAATTCTGGAATCAGACCATATTTCAGTAGATCTTCCGGCTCTAACTGTCGCAATAAATCTGCGTCTTGAATCTTGTCTTGAATCTTACTGCCAAAACCGATGGCCCGATCTCCAATCCGTCGCTTGATGATTTGATCGAGATTGACGAAAGCACCACCACAGATGAAGAGGATATTTGATGTGTCGACCTGGACACACTCTTGCTGTGGATGCTTGCGTCCCCCTTGAGGAGGAATGTTGGCGGTCGTGCCTTCAATGATCTTTAGTAAAGCCTGCTGTACACCCTCGCCTGAAACATCGCGAGTGATAGAAGGGTTGTCACTCTTGCGTGTAATCTTATCAATTTCGTCTATGTAGATGATTCCCTGTTCTGCACGTTCCGTATCATAGTCAGCGGCTTGTAGGAGCTTCAGTACAATATTCTCGACATCTTCTCCAACGTAGCCGGCTTCCGTCAGCGTCGTTGCGTCAGTCATTGCAAAAGGTACATTCAGAATCTTGGCTAAGGTCTGGGCTAATAAGGTTTTTCCTGTACCTGTTGGACCAATCAACAGAATATTGCTCTTTTGCAACTCTACTTCACTATCGTGCAGATTTGCATGAATACGCTTGTAGTGATTGTGAACTGCCACAGAAAGCACGCGCTTGGCAAACTGCTGACCAATCACATAGTTGTCCAGCACATCCTTGATGTCGGCAGGCTTCAACAGTACTTGTTCAGAATCATCCATTGCTCGTTCACGCTGCCACTCTTCTTCCATGATGTCGTTGCACAGTTCTATGCACTCATCACAGATATAGACGCCGGGCCCTGCAATGATCTTTTTTACCTCATCCTGTGTTTTTCCACAGAATGAGCAGCGCAATGGTGCGTCTTTCTGGTTGCTCATACTGACTCCATGATTGTTAAGACCCAAACATCATTCAATTGGGTCTGAAGCTCAGCAAATGGAAAAGAATGGTTGGTGCTACAATCAACTATTGTTTGAAGCAGGCGGTTCTTCACGCTTGGCCATTACATGGTCTACGAGGCCATATGTTTTAGCTTCCTCTCCAGAGAAATAGTAGTCACGCTGAGTATCCTGCTCTATTTGTCCTGCATCTTTACCAGTATGTTTGGCAAGAATGTCATTTAGTGTGCCCGTTAAGCGTACGATCTCCCGTGCCTGTATGTCAATGTCCTCGGCTTGTCCAGAGAAACCACCCATCAACTGGTGAATCATGATCCGACAGTTAGGAAGCGCATGTCTTTTGCCTGGCGCTCCTGCTGCGAGAAGAATAGCTCCCATACTAGCAGCTTGACCAATACAAATCGTTTGCACCTGGGGGCGGAGGTACTGCATGGTGTCATAAATTGCCAATCCCGCTGAGACTAGTCCACCTGGGCAGTTAATATATAAAGAGATATCACTCTCAGGATCTTCTGCTTCAAGGAACAGCAACTGTGCGATCATCAGGTTGGCAACATTATCATCGATTGGGGTGCCTATGAAGGCGATACGATCCTTGAGCAGTCGTGAATAGATGTCATAGGATCTCTCCCCTCGATTGGTTTGTTCGACGACCATCGGGATGAGTGGCATCGGCTCGCTCTTGATTTGGGGTTAGTTCGTTCGGTTCAGTCTTGCTCAGCTGTAACCTCTTGCTTTTCTTCTTTATTTTCTGATGCCTCACTCGAGAAATCTGGACCAACCAGTTTGTCGATGATATGGTTCAGTGCCTGCTCACTACGTAGCTCTGTGACCATAGAATTCATCAACACCCGGCCATATCGATGATTATAAAAATCCTGTGCAGAAAGCCCCATCATCCCGGCAGCATTGGAGAAACGATTGGCTAGTGTTGCTTCGTCCAGCTGTAGAGCAGCGCTACGGAAGATGTGATCTACCAAAAAATCTCTGCGTAATCGATCCCGATGTGCTTCCATCCTTTGGCTGATCAGCTCTTCAGTCAGTTCTTCCCCAGCTTCGTTTTTTTCTTCCTTTAGCGCTTTTTCTCGCTCCGCAATATTGCTCTCTGGTAGATCAATATCCTCAATTTGTCTTATGAGCTGTGGCAAAAGCTGTTCCCGATAGTCCGTCATGCGATTGTTTTTCTTGTTCTCTGACTGCATCTCACGAACAGCTTTGCGTAGGTCTTCTTCAGTATCGTGCCCATAGGACTTGAAAAATTCTTCATCTAACTCCGGCAGAGTCAGTAATTCGATACTGTGGATGGCGATTTTAAACTCTGCACTTTTTCCCTGCAATTCATCATTGAAGGTAGGGCCCATCTCCAAAGTAACGGTTTTTGTTTCTTCAACAGCCATCCCCAAAACGGCCTCGCTGAACTCAGTGAAAAATTCACCCCCTACTTCAAACTCAGATTTTTCAATCTGTTGCTCCTCTGGCAAGGGCTCTCCATCCAAAGTGCCACGAGCGTCAAAAGTCAACAAATTCCCTTTCTCCACTACTCCAACTTCCTTAGGTTCCCGAACCGAGCGAGCGCGACGAAGCTGCTGGAGCATGTCGTTGATATCCTGATCAGTGACCTCATCAAGTTCCTGTTCTTCCAGGGCTAGCTTGTCGTAGTCAATTTCAGGAAGTGTCGGTGCAATTTCCAACTCGACCTTGAAGCTCAGGGGCTTCTTTTCATCAAAGTCAATATTCAATGATGTTGGTGGAACTGCTGGAATCAAATTCTCTGATTGAAGAGCTTTTGAATAAAATTGAGGAAACAACCGTTCGCGGATCTCGTAGGCCATTGAACTACGGAACCGGCTTTTCATCCAGCCTTTGGGAAACTTGCCAGGACGGAATCCACGCAGGCGGGTGTTGCGCAGCTGATCCTTTACTTGTTGATATTCCCCTCGGATCTCGTCGAAAGGAATTTCAATCTGCATTTCGCGACGCAATTTTCCGAGATCCTGAATCTGAACTTTCATAGGAGTTTACGACGACATGGGACAAGGAACGACTACCTTCTCGGTAGCACAATGAGTCGATTTGCAACCGATCATGATTGTCGGCTTAAATCTACGAGATAAAACGATAAAAGATGAGACTCAGCAGGCAAAAGCACAAGTTTTTTCAGGTATATTCCCTAGCCGATCCACTGATCTCTTGCAAACTTTGCTTGCTGTAGAAATTGTTGCAATTTTTCTCGGTTTACATGTTCAAGATGATCATCCAATTGTCCCAACAATTCCTTTAGATGACGAAGTCTGGGTAGCAGTTGCTCTCTGTTCTCAAGAAAGATGTCCGTCCACATTTCTGGACTGGAAGAAGCAATTCGAGAGAAGTCCTTGAGTCCAGCCCCAGAAAACCGAAGTACTTCCTCTTGGTCGGAACCAATTATGGCCTGGATGCTGGCATAGGCGATCAGGTGTGGTAAGTGGCTGACTGCAGCGAAGATCTGATCGTGTTGTGCCGCATTCATTACAGTAACATTGCTTCCAAGCGCTTCCCAGAGAAGTTGGAGTTGCTGAGTGACTTTCAGAGGAGTCGCATCACTAGGGGTGAGTATGAAACGCTTCCCTTCAAAAAGGTGGGTCCGTGCGCTGGTGGGCCCAAATCGTTCACCACCAGCAATCGGATGTCCGCCCACAAATCTTGGAATCAATTCATGGTAGTCCTGGATTGTTGACAAGAGAGGTGATTTCACACTGCCGACGTCGGACAACAGCGTACGCGGGCCAAGTTGAGACCGGATAGAGTGAAGGACTTGTGGAAAACTACTGACCGGGGTTGCTAGAATGACTAGATCCGCATAGCGGAGTTTTTCGTCAAAATGCATTGAGACAGAATCAGTCAGGTTACGATGAAGCGCCTCTTCACAATGATGAGAACGCTGGTCATAGCCCAGCAGGTGTTCTGCCAAATGTAGCCGCCGAAGATCCAGTGCGAGGGAACCGCCAATCAGGCCCAGTCCGACAATTGCGATCTGCTGGAAGCCTGGATTGGAGGATTCTGTCATTGACTTTCCTTGGAGATCTCTGTGGTACTTGGTGTTACCGGTTTGGGTGGGGCTTTTTCCTGAAGCAATAGAAAGATCGGGCTTGCTACATAAATGGAGGAGTAGGTCCCAACAAGAATTCCCACAAACAGGGCAAATGCGAAGTCATGAATAATTTCTCCACCGAAGAGCAGCAACATGGTCACAACAAACAAGGTTGTGGCAGAAGTCAACAAGGTGCGGCTAAGAGTCTCATTGATGCTGATATCTAACAGCTCTTCCGTCTCACGCTTGCGGAACTTAGCGATATTCTCACGAATACGGTCGAAAACGACGATTGTATCGTTCAGAGAATACCCGACTACCGTCAGCAAAGCTGCAATAATGGTTAGGTTGAATTCCTTGTCGAACAACGAGAACACTCCGACAACAGCAAGTACATCGTGTAGGAGGCAAACTACGGCACTGACTCCAAATCGCCACTGAAAGCGAACGCTGATGTATATGAGTACCAACCCCAAGGCTATCAAAACGGCCAGAAGAGCGTCTTCTTTCAGTTCGTCACCAACTTTTGGCCCAATGGTCTCGACACGTCGAATCTCTGGGTTGGTGTTAGCGTTCTGAAGAATTTGTTGCAGGTTGGTTGTCAGGGATTCCCCGGTTCCCAACGAACTATCAATTGGTAATCCCAGTAGAATCTCTCGATCTTCTTCGGCTCCAAAGGTCTGCAACATGATGCTGTCATAACCCTGACTGGCGAATAACTCGCGCAATTGATTCAGGTCAGGTTCGCTGTCAAAGCGAATCTGAACGTTGGTTCCTCCTCGGAAGTCAATTCCATAATTCAACCCTCCATGAAGCAGCACGGACAAAAAAGTGCTGAGAACCAAGAAAATCGAGAGGTAAATAGTGTATCGTCGCTTTTCGAGAAAGCGGATTTGCAATGGTTTAGAGAGCATGTTTCAGATGCTGATGGCTTTGAGTTGCTTGCGGTTGAGGTAAATCATTTCAAAGAAGAATCTCGTCACTACAATTGCGGTGAACATACTTGAGAGAATTCCCAGAGAGAGCGTGACCGCAAAGCCCTTGATAGGACCGGTTCCAAATTGTAGTAACGCCAGAGCTGCGAAGAGTGTTGTGACATTTGCATCAAGGATGGTTTTGAAAGCTCGATCAAAACCTTCATTTATTGAACTGCGCAAGTTGTTACTTTTTGCGAGTTCTTCACGAATTCTCTGGAAAATCAGGACATTTGCATCAACTGCCATACCTGTTGTCAGTACGATTCCTGCCATGCCAGGAAGTGTTAAGGTGGCACCGACCCCACCCAGGACAGCGATGATAAGTAAGAGGTTGAAGACCAAGGCGACTGCAGCGAAGACACCGGCGAGCCGGTAATATACCATCATAAAGATCAAGACCAGAAGCCCACCAAGCAGCAGCGAGATAAGGCCTTGCTCAACGGAATCTTCACCTAGGGAGGCACCAACGGTTCGTTCTTCTCTAATTTCAATGGGGGCTGGCAGAGAACCCGAACGAAGTACTATAGAGAGGTTACCAGCTTCTTCTGTAGTGAATTGGCCTGAAATTGATGCTTCTCCACCACCAATTTTTTCTCTGATCACAGGGGCTGACTGCACTTTGTCATCCAAAACAATTGCTAGTCGTTTGCCCTGATTTTTTTCAGTCAGTTTTGCGAAGCGATCTGCACCAATTGAATCAAAGGAGAGAGAAACGTAAGGTTGATTGGTTTGCTGATCAAAACGCACCCGAGCATCGCGAATGTATTCACCAGTCAACAGGACTTCTTTTCTTAGTACGTAAGGATTGCGGGAGAGAACATCTTGTGTAACGGGGTCGCGGATTTCCTCGTAGCGCACAACTTCGGTGTAGCGATTATAGGCAGCTGGGGTCGCGTCGTCGTTGACAATACGAAATTCCAAAACAGCTTGAGGGCCAATCAGTTCAATTGCCTGTGCTCGGTCTTTCAAACCAGGAAGTTGGATGATGATACTGTTGTCCCCCTGACGTTGAAGAGTGGGTTCGCTGACCCCTAGGCTATCAATGCGATTACGCAAGACTTCCAGCGCTTGTGTGATTGCATTCTCTTGAATGCGAGTCAACTCTTCAGGCAGTAGCGTCAAAGTTGTCCGGTTGTTGGGTCGCTCTGCTGCCGTGAACTGAACCAACAAGCGATCATAGGGAGACTCGGTCAAGTTAACGGTTTCTCCATCCTCCATCTCCAAGGTGACTACGTTATTTTCCTGGCTGACTTCTACAAATTTGACGTAGTTGTCCAGCAGCAGGTCTTCCAACTCCTGGGCGGTACGATTGACGGTTTCCCTAACCGCTTCTTCAACCTTGATCTCGATATCGAGGTACATTCCCCCTTGGAGATCTAGTCCCAGGTTGACACGATTTGGATGTTGTTGAGGATCAACCCCAGGCTGGTAGGCTTGATAAGTGGGCAGACTGTAAAAAACGGCTGCCGCAAAGACCAACATGATCAGCAAGCCTTTGACACGTACGTTCATGGGTGGTGTTTATTTAAATCTGAAAACGAAGAGTTTCGAAGGAAGCCTGTTTAAGACTCGTCCTTGGAATCGCTATCTGAAGAACTTGCATCCTTAGCTTTTTGTACAACGCGGGAAACTTGTCCGCGATCCATTTGAATCCTGACCTTGTCGGCAATTTCCACAGTGATCGTGTCTTCTCCGAGTTTGAAGATCGTCCCATGAATACCGGAGTTCGTCACGACTTTGTCGCCCTTGCCCAAGGCACTCAACATCGCTCGCAATTCTTTTTGGCGCTTTTGCTGTGGTCGGATAATCAAGAAATAAAAAATAGCGAAGATCAGAATAAGGGGGCCAAACTGCACTAGCATAGCGGTTGTGTCACCGCCGCCCATAGCTGCATCCTGAGCCCAAGCTTCACGAACAAAGAAATCCATAGAAAGTTACCCCAATGTGCTAAGAGTTTAAATCTGGGAAAATAGCAAAAGCTGAATAAACTACCATAAACCATCTGCAAGCGCTATGCTCAAATTTACTCTTAGCCTTTACCGCTAAACTACTCCTGAACAAAATACAGAGTTATCCGCTATTGGCGGGCGTTCTTCGTGCAGTACCTTTGGCAAACCAAACCCTCTGAATCCAACCATCACCAGCCGGGATCGAATGCCGACTTGGAATCTTGTATTTGACATTGACTTCACCCTCACTGGAGATCTGCCATCGTTGCGTAAACTTGGGCAAAAACTCCAACGTCTCCAACAAGTAGGCCAGGCTCGGGTTCTGTTCTGCACAGGTAGGCCTTATCCCGATGTGCTTCATGGATTGAAGCACGAGGAGTTACCTCAGCCAGACGCCATTATTGCTCAAACGGGAGTTGAACTTTATCTGCCTCCTTTTGGTGGTTTTTCGACACCACTTCTCGATTGGCAACTACAACTCGAGAAGTTTGGCTTCTATGCGGAGGAAGTTCATCAGCGATTGATTGACTTAAATGATATGATCAGCCTGGAGGCAGCCAATTGCCAGACACCCTACAAGGTCTCGTACGCAATCATGGATCCTAAACAGCCGCTTGAGTGGTTAGCCGAAATTTCAAGGCGTATGGTGGAGCCTGTTGGACGCTACCAAGTGATCTGTGCTGCTTTTGGAGAAAGCTACTATGTCGATATTTTGCCTGGGATGGTCAACAAGGGGAAAGCATTGCGCTACCTATTGGAATTACTGAAATGGCAGGAAGCGAACACAATTGTTGCTGGGGACAGCGGTAACGACCAGTCAATGTTTGACGAAGGTTTTCGGGGAATTCTCGTAGGCAATGCACGTCCTGAAGTGAAAGAATATTTGCAGAAGTTTCCAGCAGAGCAGTTCTACCAAGCGCAGCAAAATTATGCGAAGGGTGTCTTGGAAGGTTTGGCTCATTGGCAGGTTCCAACCTTTGACGATTGATAGGTAAGGTATCTGAGATCGAAATCCAGGTGGGTGTTTGTAGATGATTTCAGGCTAGCTGCAGAGGAACTTCCTGAAGTATCTGCTCGAGATTGTGGCAAAGCCGTTCTGCTTCAGACTCTGGAAAAACCAGTGGGGGCTTGAACTTGATCACGTTATGATCCGGCCCATCTGTACTGAGCAGGAATCCCTGGGCTTTCATCCGCTCCACAACATAAGTTGCTCGAGCTGCACAGGGTATTCTTTGCACATGGTCAGCCACAAACTCCATACCAAGAAAGAGACCCTCTCCACGAACTTGTCCTAGAGCCGGACACGACTTCGACATTCCCTTCCAGCGTTCAAGCAGATAATTCCCCAAGGTCAGTGCATGTTTTTGGAGGTCTTCTTCTTCAATCACATCCAGTACGGCGTTACCCACTGCTGCAGAGACAGGATTTCCACCAAAGGTGTTGAAGTATTCCATTCCGTTTGCAAAGGCTTCTGCAATTTCGGCAGTGGTGATCACAGCTGCGAGAGGATGTCCATTGCCGATTGGTTTTCCAAGTGTAACGATATCTGGAACGACTCCCTGTAGTTCAAATCCCCAAAAGGTTTTTCCCACCCTACCAAAGCCAACCTGTACCTCATCGGCGATACACAG
>DPLM01000012.1 GCA_003541985.1 Deltaproteobacteria bacterium
CTGTTTGTTTGCCTCAAGTGAACAATAAAGTTGTTCAAAGACCGTAAGTTTCTCAGTTACAAGTGACTGAGATGTTTGAATCAACAGAACACTATCTTTGATCCCATGCCCTTCCCGTTCCCGCTCCCCTTTGATGGAAAGCCACACCGCTGGACCATGGGGTTACGCCCGCTAGCTCCGGCAGACTGGCTCTGGCTGGATGATCGCTACGACGCAGAGGTCACTCTGAGGCGAAAACTTCTAGATCAACGTCGAGATGAGGTGTTTCAGGCTTGCCCTGAAGCACAGGTCGCTAGCACAGAGGTACTCGAGCTGGTCCTCGCGTTTCTTGAAAAATATCATACGGAGCGCTTTCAACAAATTCAGGGAGGGAAGATCTTGGTGCCGGGGCAAACCCCTTCCGGAATGACCTCTACATCAATGCATCCACTGGAATTAGCAGGACGGATGGTCCAGGAGGATCTTTGTGTGATGCAGGCAGTTCCGGAGGATGACAAAGATGCTGGAGAGTATCGCTTGACTGCAGCGGCTCTTTGCTTTCCAACCCGCTGGAATCTGCGGGAGAAGATCGGGCATCCGATGTCCGAAATCCATGAGCCAGTGCCGGGATATCGGGAGCAGATCAACGCCCCGGTGAATCAGTTCATGCATCGTCTGACAACAGAAAAATCAATGTGGCGCGTTAACTGGAGCCTGAACGAAGATCCGACACTTTTTCAACCAGGAGGCCATGGAAGATTAGAAGCCACACCCCACCTCACGTTAGAAAATGCTGGAGTCGAGGTATTCTTACGCCTAGAACGCCAGACACTCCGCAGGCTTCCTAAGACAAGTGCAATTCTCTTCACAATCCGAATCTTGCAGTGTCCGCTGGAGGAGCTTAATGCCTCAGAAGCCAACAAGCTGGCCCAAACGCTGCGTCGCTGGCCCAAAGATCTCCAGACCTACAAGTCCTTTGCAGCCTACGGATCGGTAGTGCTGAACTACTTGGAAAAGCGAGTTTGATTCAAGAGTGGAACTCAATGGCGTACATTACACACAAGCTGTGAGACGCGAATAGATCTAGATAAGATTAGATCACCTTTGAACATAAATTCCTCAGTCCATGACCATTTATTTTAAGCAAATTCGATAAAAATAATTCTAAGATTTTTTTGGGAGCTCATTCTTCAAATGATTTCATATCATGGAATGGATGAACCAGTTTTTGCAGTATAATGGAAATAATTTTCAGAGACTGAACGACTTGTTTTGTTAAGCATTTACTCCAATATGACAACTGTCTGGAATCTCAGCAGTTCATTCTGATGAAACAATAAATCCTAATGTATGAAACAGAGATACCGTCGCCAAAACCAACAGTAATACCTGGCAAAAAGGTTTATAATATTTTTCTGCGCTGGGTCGAAACAAAAATTGGCCGATAAAAACGCCTGTGGCAACTGGCATGGCCATGGCCAATCCACGTTTAATGGCAAGCCAATCTATCATCTCAAGTGTCACAAGCCATAAAAGAAAAAAAGCTGAGATCAAAACCAAACAGAGGATAAGTGTAGCCCTCATGACTCGTGCGGGTCGGTCTTGGTTCAGCATACAAAGCGCAGCCACCATTCCACCCACTGAGGCAATACCGGTTGCAAATCCAACCAACACGCCAGAACTGACTAACCCAGGTCTACTACTCAGCGCTGAGAAGCGGATTCGGGTTAATTGCAAGCTTGCGAGAGTGATAATCAACAATAGGGCCGCCAGGCGAGAGTCATTTTCAGGCAACCATTCAGTCAGAGTTAAACCAATTGGCAGTCCGAACAACACACCACTTACCAGACACAGAGCCACACCGCGATCTGCTGCGCTCCAACTACCTCGTACTAGAATTACAGAGGCAACGGCATCCATCACCCAGCAAACGGGGATCAGCGCGATGGGAGGTAGGACTTGCACCGATAACGACATAAAGAATGCCGCCATCCCAAAGCCAGCAAACCCGCGCAATAACCCAGCACAAAAGGCAACGGTCGCTAAAAAACAAGCCTCACCGAAAGTCAACGAAAGTGCTTCAATCATGCTATCACTTTTTTGTGATCATAGTGTGGCTCAAATCTATTGTTCTCTTGCTGGCTAGCTTGGCATTTCTCAGATACATCCTTTGCAGATATAGAAAATCAATTCCTAACACTCACCAAATACTCGTGATTTTTTGCTGATCCAGAGGTAAGCACCTCCAGCCACCAAGCCCAGCAGCAAAAAAACCAGCCCAGCGGGATCAGGGCAAATAGCTCAACAAGAAACCCTTCCTTGTTTACCGATGCTCCGATCAAATGGTATCCAATCCAACAGCCACCACTCAAACCAAAGAATATCAACGATAGTCAAAGACATTTTTCCTTGCTCATGATGGCATCTCGCTCTCCCAAATTAACTCCACCTTCAAGCCAACCAAAGGTTAGTAGCGTTTGATCTGAATGCGTGTCAGAGAAAAACTTAAGCAAGAGGGACAATTAGCGAGCCTTGTCTAGAATCCGTTTGACTTCGGCCAATTCGTAATTCAGTGCCGTGTAACGGGTTAGGGTTCCCACGGTCCGAACCGCTTGATCAATAGCCTCTGGCGTGCCAATCAAGACAAATAATTCTTTGCCCCTTGTCATTGCGGTGTAGAGCAGATTACGTTGCAACATGAGGTAGTGGTGGTGGGTTAATGGGAGCAAGACAGCAGCATATTCACTTCCCTGGGACTTGTGCACTGAGATCGCGTAAGACAGTTGCAGTTGGTCCAATTCACTGGCTGTGTAGGGGATGATTGAGTGTTCAAATTCTACCCTGAGTTCTCGAGTCTCAGTGTTCACCTCCCGAATTTGGCCGGTATCTCCATTAAAGACTTCCTTATCATAGTTATTGACCTGTTGCATCACCTTGTCACCAACCCGGAACTGCCACTGCTTGAACTCAATCGTGTCCCCACTCGGGTTGAAAGCTTCTTGCAGGCGTTGATTAAGATGGATGGATCCCGTTAGCCCACGATGCATGGGTGTCAGTACTTGAACATGATTCAATGGATCAAAACCAAAACGCTGAGGAATCCGCTCGGTACACACACGGAGTAGCTTATCAACAATCCGCTGCGGATCACCTTCCTGCATAAAGTAGAAATCTCTCAATTCGCTTGAATTCACAGGACCTTCTAAATCTGGAAGATCACCTTTGCGAACTCTGTGGGCGTTGATAGTGATCAAACTATCCTGGGCCTGTCGAAAGATGGTCTCCAAACGAACTACTGGTACCTGTTGTGACACAATCAGGTCCTGAAGAATCGCTCCTGCACCAACGGAAGGTAACTGATCCACATCGCCAACCAAGATCAGCCGGGAAGGAGAAGGAATCGCTTCTAATAATGCATCCATCAGCAAGGTATCAATCATTGATGTCTCATCAATGATCAACAGCTCGTACTCCAACGGATTATCTTGATTGCGCTGGAATCCCTGATTGCCGGCTTCCAACAGACGATGAATGGTTGAGGCAGAATATCCCGTGGCTTCAGAGAGGCGTTTGGCAGCCCTTCCTGTGGGAGCTGCCAGTGCTGTTTCTGGAATTTGTGGGCGCATCAACTCTAGGATGAAGCGGACAATCGTTGTTTTTCCAGTACCTGGACCACCGGTGAGGATCAGTACCTTTTGTTGCAGAGCTGCCTGTATTGCCTGGTGCTGGACTGAGTCCAGGCGCAAATCGAGCCGTTCCTGGCATGCATCAAGTAGATCTGCAGAAGGACCAAAGTTGGTCATCGCAGGACTCTCCAGCAAGCGAAATAGGTTTTCTGCAATACGCTGTTCTGCAAAATAAAAACGTGGTCTGGAAAGCAACGACTGGTTCCTACCCGTAAGATGAACACTGTCTCGGCCTTTAAGTTGTCGCTCTTGTAATAGATGATCAATCGCCCGTTTGGTGCGTTCTTCGGGTAGGTGCAATTCCGTGCAGACTTTTTCCAACAGCAAAGCCTGGGGTAGGCATGTATGGCCCTGTTGCGCTTGCTGCTCAATCACATAAACAGTTCCAGCGACGGCTCGCTCCAATGAATCAGCAGCAAAACCGAGTTTACGAGCGATCGCATCTGCCGTTAAGAATCCAATACCTGACAGTTCCGTCAATTGGTAAGGGTTTTCCCTCAACACTTGAATGCTGTTGAGGCCATAGCGCTGAAAGATTCGCTGGGCTTGGGCATTGGAGACACCAGCTCCATGCAGGTAAGTCATCACCTCACGCAGTCCTCGCTGTGCTTCCCGGGAATCCTGCAGGACTTCGAATTGTTTGCGAGTGAATCGGGGAACCTCTTTCAGCAGACGCTCTGGTTCTTCGTCAATCACCCGAAAGGTATCTTCCCCGAAAGCAGCAACTATTCGCTCAGCGGTCTTCTCGCCAATACCGGAATAGATTCCACTGGCGAGATAGCGCTGAATTCCATCCAAAGAAGAGGGCAACACGGGCATTGCCTCGTCTACCAGAAACTGGCTTCCATAGAGAGAATGCTGTTGCCAGCGCCCTTTGAGTTGCAAGGTTTCATCTTCGTTGAAGCCGCCAAGAGTACCCTTGATCGTAATGGGCTCATTCTGGCCTTCAACCTGAAAGCTCGCAATCACGAAACCACTCTCAGCTTTGCGGTAGATGATACGTTGCAACAGACCTATTAACGTCGAAGCAGTTTCAGCGGTCAGCATGTTTGGCAGGAAGATAATCTGGGCTTTTTGCCCAGACAAAGGTGAGGAGGAATTATTTATTCACTCGGGGTGTAGTAAGGCGTGCGGATCATCTGAAGTAGGTCCAGATGCCAGCCTTCTCCCTCTTGAATCAACAGGAAAGACTGACGTTTGCCATATTGAAGTTCTGGGAAGCTCTTGTGTCGAAATTCAAGGACCGTTGTTACGTAGACCATCGTTCGGAAGCGAAAGTCTACCTGCAGTGGCTCCTTATCCACATTGACAGGCACCCAGTCAAGTTCAACCATTCTTGTAGCGAATTCTTCGACGCTGAGTTGTTGTTTGGATTGCGTGACCCCAAATTCATACATTTCGAAATAGCGCTCTTCCTGCCAGAGTTGCAAAAATTTGGTGAATTGTGCACGGGCCTGAGTGAGAATCGTTTCCAGTTCAATAGGCGTTAGTGTTCTAGCCTGTGATGGGAGACTGACAATCAGCCAGCACCCCAACAGTAGGGGTAACCATTTTTTCATGCTTCCTGTAAATGCTTCAGCCTAAGCCAGAGCCCTTCCAATTGAAGAGTTTTGTTGGCGTTTCGGGCAATATTGTGACGGACTTCCAGAACCGCTTCATAGAGGGCAAGTACACTTTCAGAGCTGTAACGTTGCAGGCACTTGCGTAGAGCAGGTAATTGGTCTTGATTCAGTAGTTCAGTTTCAGGCAACTCATGCAACAACCACGCAAGGTCTCGAAGCCAGGTTTCGAGCCAATCCAGCAGTCGTTCCCATGTAAGATCTTTAGTTGAACTCCATTCTTGACAACGTGGAAGAATCTCAATCATTTCGGAGGCCCCAATCTGTTGTATCCAGAGTCCCCATTGGGATTGCAACTCCCGTAAGCCTTGAACATCCTTGACCAGATCAAGCCGGACACTCCCCATTCCTTGCTTCATCAGCCAGTTACGCTCATCATTTGCCAGATTTGTTTTCTCGGCCAATAAATCTGTCAATATCTCTGGGGAGAGCGGTTGGAAGCGTATCTGCTGGCATCGTGAGAGAATAGTCTCCAGCAAAAGCATCGGAGAAGTAGTCAGCAGAATGATTGTTGTCTGAGGGGGGGGTTCTTCAAGTGTTTTCAAGAACGCATTAGCCGATTCCCGATTCATCCGGTCGGCTTCATCCAAGATCAATACCCGGTAATGACTACGTTCTGGTCGATACTGCATCCAACGCAAAGCCTCCTGAATTTGCTCCATGCGTATGTTCTGACCAGAAGGCTCAATCAATTCAACGTCTGCAAAGTTACCAACCTCAATTTGCCGACAAGGGTCACATTGGCCACAGGCGTCAATACCCTGATATATCTTACAGTTCAGGGTCTGGGCAATCAACTGGGCGGTTAGACGCTTACCCACGCTCGGAGGACCAACGAACAGCCAGGCAGATGGAAGCTGATTCGACTGTAAAGCTCTTGAAATCAAGTCTATGGAAGCCGCTTGACCACGAATCTGGGCTAGTGGCATTATTTGTTTTGTAAGTTATAGAGTAGGGTTGGGGTAAAGCACAATGAATTTTGCTCATTCTGATTCTTTGGAGAATTGAATCCTTAGCATCTTAACTAATGAGGGCAAAGCTCAAGTTTGAAGAAGTCGATAATCTTATTGAGAGTGTTGA
>DPLM01000060.1 GCA_003541985.1 Deltaproteobacteria bacterium
GGGAATTGGCGCTGAGCCTGCGTGATGAGTTGGAGTTGGGCCGTCAGGTAGGGTATTTGACACTGGGAGATTCGATGACCTATTCGACTTATGGTTATCTAATTAACGCCTTACGCGAAATCTATCCGCAATTACGACATCGAACATATGCTGGTATTACTAGCTTCGCTGCGATTGCTGCACACTTCGATTGGCCTCTTGGTGAAGGCAAGGAAAGGGTGTTGTTGCTTCCTTGTCCAGAAGGAATGCCAGCCCTGCGAGCGGATATTCTGACGCATGACTTGGTGGTTCTCATGAAAATCGGACGACGCCTACCGCAGGTGCTTGCCCTGCTTGAAGAACTTGGAATCTCTGAAAACTGTGTCTTTGCCCAGAGACTAGGTTTTGCGGAAGAACGAACGAGCTGTGGCCTGGCTGACCTGCCCAGAGACACAGAGACGGGCTACCTGTCAACCATGCTGATCCGCAGAGAGGCACATCAGCCGCGTCATCAACTGCCAACTCGACCTCTTGGAGAAACTTTGTCTGAGCCAACTGCATGAAAGTCTTTTTTATTGGTGCCGGGCCTGGTGCTGCTGACCTGATCACAGTCCGTGGTGCTGAAATTCTGCGTCGCGCGGATCTCGTGCTTTATGCCGGCTCCTTGGTCAGTGAGGAAATCCTGCAGTACTGCCAAGAAGGAAGTACCTGCGTCAACACTGCTGGTCTTCATTTAGAGCAGCAGTTGGAGTGGTATCGCCAAGCCAAGCAGAACGATTGGCTCGTAGCTCGCGTACACTCTGGTGATCCAGCTATATATGGAGCTACGGCCGAACAGATGCGTCATTTACGAGAATGGGGAGTGGATTTTGAAATTGTCCCAGGCGTCTCTTCCTTCACCGCTGCAGCAGCCTGTTTTGGAGCAGAGTTGACCAAGCCCTCGGTAGCCCAATCGATCATACTGACCCGCACCACTGGTAGAGCCTCTGGGGTGCCCGAGCGCGAAGCACTAGCGGAGTTAGCAGCTCATCAAACAACACTCTGCATATTTCTGTCTGGGCCTCATCTGGCCTCAATGGTTGCAGATCTACGCCAGCACTATCCGTACAACACACCGATCTGGATGATCCAGAAAGCCACCTGGCCCCAGGAACAAAAGCATCAAAGCACCTTGGAAACCGTGTTGGATGAAGTCAATCCCCAGGAATGGGCACTGTCCACGATGATTTTAGTGGGGGAAGTACTAGAGGAAGAATTGCCAGATGTCTCAAGGCTCTATTCCTCGCAGTACACTCATCGCTTTCGACGACGAGAGAAAAACATGACTGAGGCATAATAGAGGTGGCTCAGGATCTAGCAGTCTGGTCAGTAAGAGGAGTGGCGCAACCTATGGCGCACTTCTTGGCCGAACACCTATTAGCCGCAGAACCTCAAGGAGGAAGCGCTCTATCCAATCAGCAGTTCTTTCGTGTGATCTATCGGAAATATAGGGCCTGGATCTTTATAGGCACCACTGGCATCGCTGTGCGCTACCTGCAAGGCTTGCTAGAGGACAAGCACACTGATCCAGGTGTCGTGCTGGTGGATGAAGCTGGCCGACAAGCGATTTCACTGGTCGGGGGACATGAAGGAGGAGCCAACGAACTGTCTGTGCGAGTGGCGAACCTGCTCGGTGCTCAGCCAATTCTCACCACGGCTACAGAAAGCTTGAGGCCCCTGATTCTTGGAATTGGCTGCCGGCGTGATGTTACCCTGACACAAATTGATACTGCTGTTATGAACGTCTTGAATACCTACAAAATCTCGCTCGAAGACTTACGGATGGTAGCCACCGTTGATGTTAAGTTACAGGAATCTGGGTTGTTGGCCTGGTGCCGCCAGCAGCAACTTCCCTTGCAGGGGATCTCTTTAAGTTTATTGCAGCACCGGCCCTGGGTCACTCAATCTTCTGATTGGGTTCAGGAGACGTTGGGAGTGGCTGGTGTCTGTGAACCGTGCGCACTGCTGGCCAGCCACGCTGGAAAATTGCTGGTTCCAAAAACGGCTCACAATGGGGTTACCGTGGCCGTTGTGCATGACCCCCCCTGGCCAGAGAAAGCGTGATGCAGGGGAAAGTGATTTTCGTGGGAGCCGGACCGGGGAATCCGGAATTACTTACGCTGGAAGCCTATCAAGTGTTGCAGGAAGCCGACGTCGTGCTTTACGATGCGCTCGTAGGTCCAGAAGTTCTCGATCTAATTCCTAGTCGCACCCAGAAGATCTATGTTGGGAAACGTGCTACGAACCATTCCCACAAACAGAGGGAAATCAACGAATTACTGCTAGACATGGTCAGGCAACATGAGTGTGTTGTCCGGCTCAAGGGTGGAGACACGCTGATCTATGCTCGCCTAGCCGATGAACTCGCAGTTTTGCAGCAAGCCAGGATTCCCTACCAGGTACTCGCTGGCATCACCACCCTGTCCGGGACAGCTGCAGCATTGGGACTGCCCCTGACCTCAAGAGATTGTGGTTCGGAACTACTGATCACAACTGTCTCTACTTACAGCGATCTGGAAACATGCAAGGCTGTGATGACCTTTCTGAACCGCGGTTCAGGGGTTGCGATCTACATGCCTACTTTCCGTGGACAGCATGTTTTGCCGAATCTACTAGAAGTTGGGGTCGATGCAGAGTTACCCTTGCTGCTTGTTGTTCAGGCCACTTTGCCCACACAACGCCAACAAAGTACGAACCTGGGACAGGCCGATTATGATCAGCTTTGTGCGTTCAGCGCAGGAGATCCGACGATTTTTCTGCTGGGTTGGTCCTTCGCAAATTACATCTCAACAGCAATGCTAAGCAAGGTGTTGGAAAGCGTCCATGTCCACTGAAGGGGCACTTTTTCTCATTTCGGTTGGACCTGGATTCATCGATCTCGTGCCGGAGCGCGCGAAAAAAGCTCTGACCC
>DPLM01000393.1 GCA_003541985.1 Deltaproteobacteria bacterium
TAAATACTTTTGATCGTCGCCATTTTCTTCCTCTAAAATTCTTTTAAATCCGCTTGGAGTATTGCCAATTCTCTGATTTGATTCTTCTAAGAATTGCGTTAACATCTTTTTCTTTCTTTCCGGCAAACTTCTAGTTACTCATCCAATCTTTTTTATTTCATAGACAAATGGCGAATTCATTCCGCTTCTCCATCGACCGTGGAGGCACATTTACCGATGTCTATGCCGAGGTGCCTGGAGATCCTGGCTTCCGTGTTGTCAAACTACTCTCAGAAGATCCAGCACACTACCCTGATGCACCACGTGAAGGTATCCGTCGGATTCTAGAGGAAGTCACCGGTCGTCCATATCCCAAGGAAGGTTTCGTGTCATCCGAGATCGACTGGATCCGAATGGGAACTACTGTGGCTACGAACGCCTTGCTTGAACGGGAAGGTGCGAAAACGTTACTTGTGACCACCAAGGGCTTTGGTGACCTGCTGAAAATCGGTAATCAAAACCGACCACGTATTTTTGATCTGGAGATTCGCAAGCCTGAGTTGCTGTATCAGCAAGTACTGGAGGTGGATGAGCGGGTGCGACTCAGCAGGTTGGATGATTTACAATCTGGTATTGTGGGTACCACTGGTGAAGAGTTTTTGGTTCTTGAAAAACCGAACCTAGAACAGGTTCGCAATTCCTTAGAAAAAGCTAAACAAGGGGGTATCGAAGCCGTAGCTGTTGTTTTTCTGCACGCTTACGCTTTTCCGCAGCATGAGCAGCAGGTCGGGGCGTTAGCTAGAGAACTCGGTTTTTCGCAGGTTTCGCTCTCGCACGAAGTAATGCCGATGGTCAAGATGGTGGCCCGTGGTGATACGACAATGGTGGCCGCGTATCTCACCCCACACATCCGCCAATACTTAGATAGTTTCCGTGCGGGTTTTTTGGATGGACTGGAACAAAGCAACCTGTTCTTCATGCAATCTGATGGTGGCCTCACTGCTGCTGACCGTTTTCAAGGCAGCAATGCGATTCTCTCTGGCCCGGCTGGAGGTGTGGTGGGGTATGCGCTGACTACGAACCTCGGCAAGCCCGCGATTGGCTTTGACATGGGAGGGACATCGACGGATGTTTCTCGGTACGGTGGGGACTGGGAACACACTCATGAGAGCGAAACGGCTGGTGTCCGTATCCAGGCCGCTCAACTGGACATCCGTACAGTTGCTGCGGGTGGTGGTTCTCGCCTGTTCTTTCGCCAGGGACGCTTTGAGGTCGGTCCGGAATCTGCTGGAGCCCATCCAGGTCCGGTCTGTTACCGCAAGCAGGGACACTTGGCGGTAACGGATGCTAATTTGGTGCTGGGTCGGCTACACCCTGATTACTTCCCACAGATCTTTGGTTCCGAGGAAAACGAGTCGCTTGATCTGGCTGGTGCTCGAGCTGCGTTACAATCCCTGACAAATCAGATCAACGACGAAGCTGCCCAGCGGACGCAGCTTCGTCGGACTGTCGAAGAGGTTGCTTTGGGATTCCTGCGTGTTGCGAATGAGACTATGATCCGGCCCATACGTGAGGTTTCAGTACAGCGTGGCTTTGATATCCGGGAGCATGTGCTGGCCTGTTTTGGTGGAGCTGGAGGGCAACACGCCTGTGCGCTAGCAAGAGATTTAGGGATCTCCCTTGTCTTTGTTCATCGTTTTGCCGGCATCCTCTCCGCCTATGGGATTGGGCTCGCAGACTTGACCACAGAACTCCAAGAACCAGCAGCCGAAGTGCTTGCACAGGTTGGTGACTTTTCCCCTGCTCTGCCCAACAACCTAGCCGAACGTTTGACTGAACTGGCAACTCAGGCAGCTGCAGAGCTTCAGGAACAAGGAGCCTCTTCAGCTACTCTGCGGGTTCAGCGGTTTCTTAACCTGCGCTATCGAGGAACCGATACTCACCTGATGATCCGGGAACCAGATGATGGCAACTACGCCCAGAGATTCCGACAAACATATATCCGTGAATATGGCTTTGAACTGGAGCGGGAAATCCTGGTGGATGACCTGCGTGTGCGTGTGGTTGCACCTTCTCCAAGTTTGCAGAAGTTTAAGGTCCCTAAAGCTGAGGGACCGGCTGAACCGATTGATCAGACCCTCTGTTACTTTGAGAACAGATGGCACCAAACTCCGGTCTTCCTCTGTGAGTTGCTTCAAGCCGGGCATCAAATTGCTGGACCTGCGTTGCTGCTGCAGGACACTTCGACGATTGTGATTGAGCCTGATTGCCGAGCAGAAATCAGCGAATACAGGGATGTACTGATCCACGTCAATGCTCGCACTCATCGGGAAGTTGGGATCACTCGGGACCCGATCCAGTTGTCAATTTTTGGAAACCTGTTCATGTCTATTGCCGAGCAGATGGGCCGTACACTGCAGCGCACCGCGATCTCAACCAACATCAAAGAGCGGCTGGACTTCTCATGCGCAATTTTTGATTCCACTGGTAGTTTGGTAGCCAATGCTCCTCACGTACCGGTTCACTTGGGTGCCATGAGCGAAGCTGTGAGGCAGCAAGTGCGGATTCAAGGGGATAATCTGCGTCCTGGAGATGTGTTGGTAACTAACCATCCACAGGCTGGAGGTAGTCATCTTCCTGACATCACCGTGATCACTCCCTGTTGGCAAGATGAGCAACCCCTCTTTTATGTCGCGAATAGAGGACATCATGCTGACATAGGAGGAATCACTCCAGGTTCGATGCCTCCCTTCTCGCGTAAACTGGCCGAAGAAGGGGCTTGTTTGAAGAGTTTCAAGCTTGTCGAGAACGGGACCTTCAACGAAGTTGGGATCACGGAGTTACTACAGGCCCCGGCTCAATTGTCCCAACTACCAGGAGAATTGCCGATTGCAGGAACTCGACTGCTTACTGACAATCTCTCTGATCTGAAGGCTCAGGTTGCAGCTAACCAGCGTGGAATTGATCTTCTTCAAGAGATGATACAGAACTGGTCGTTGGAAGTCGTGCAGGCATATATGAAACATATTCAGGATAATGCGGAGGAGTCTGTCCGGATGATGCTACAGGAACTCTCAGCCCGAGAAAAACTGCCACAGGTCGGGACGATTCATGCGGTAGACTATCTGGATGACGGCTCACCGATCCGCCTTGCCCTAACCATTGACCGTCATGACGGCAGCGCATGTTTTGATTTCGTGGGAACCGGCACAGAACTCTGGGGCAACCTCAACGCACCCAAGGCAGTCACCCATTCCGCAGTGCTCTATGCACTACGATGCCTGATTCGTCAAGAAATGCCACTCAACCAAGGATGTCTGAACTCTATCGAAATTCGCATCCCAGACGGTTCTTTGCTTTCTCCTTCTGAAGAAGCAGCTGTGGTTGGAGGCAATGTGCTCACCTCACAGCGCATCATTGATGTGATCCTCAAGGCTTTCAGAGTGTGTGCGGCTTCCCAGGGTTGCATGAACAACCTGACCTTCGGCAACGAACGGTTCGGTTACTATGAGACGATTGGTGGCGGAGCAGGGGCTGGTCCAAGCTGGCATGGTCAATCCGGCGTGCACACCCACATGACAAACACTCGCATCACCGATCCGGAGATTATGGAGCGCCGCTATCCTGTGCTGTTGCGAGAGTTTTCAATCCGGAAAGGGTCTGGTGGAAAAGGTGAATTCGATGGAGGGGATGGTTTAGTGCGGGAACTGGAATTTTTGGAGAAGCTACAGGTCGCGATCCTCTCCGAAAGAAGGAGTCATGCTCCCTATGGCATGTTAGGAGGCGAAGACGGACAGTGTGGTCGGAATCTTTTTCTACGCAGGAACGGTCAGGTGCTCAATCTTGGCGGTAAGAACGAGATCCAGGCACACCCACATGACCGTTTCCGCATTGAAACCCCTGGTGGCGGGGGATGGGGTGTCAAAAAGAAATGATTTTGAGCAACATTTTTTGGTTACTGTATTTTGTTGAGGGGTTTATTTCAAAAAGGTAACCGAGCCTCCAACAACGCTCTATCCAACAAGTCAGTTTGATCAAGAAGATCTAAGATTGTGTAACGACTTCTGATAAATCTTGCAGCTCGAATCGTTCTTTTTAGGTGATCTTCACTGATACCAATTTGACGAGCTCGGATTGGAGCACTCGCAGCTTCTAATAATGATTTAAGTTTTATGGTTGGGAGAAGGTGGCTCTGGAGTCTGTATCTAAGTTTTGGCCAAACAGTCTTCAATTGAGCAATGCGTTCTTCAATCTGCTCTAATTCCAAATGCTTTTTCTCAGTCTCCACAAATGCTCTTTTCGCAATTTCTGGTTGCTTGAATACATATTTTATTTCTGCCTCCTTGTCTTCCATAGTTTTATAGTTTGATTTATTGTACGCAAGCTGGTCAAGGGGTTGTTGCAGTAGCCAATCGTAGAGTGCCATAGTGGAGAGGCATCCGATTGAAACGCAAGCTCCATGTGATACCGGTTGACTATTGAACTGATGGTGTTCCATTTCCCAGAGATGAGCGATTTGGTGGTCTGCACCAGATGCTGGTCGTGAACTGCCGAAAAATTCCATTGCTAGGCCTGTTAAAAGCAAGCCAATAACCAATGATTGTAATGCCTCAGGCTCTCCTTTGAGAATACCTTCAGGATTTTCCAGACACAATCTTAGATTTCCCTGGACCAGCGGCCAAGCGATCGGGTCAAT
This sequence comes from Deltaproteobacteria bacterium, assembly GCA_003541985.1. Lineage (GTDB taxonomy): Bacteria > SAR324 > SAR324 > SAR324 > NAC60-12 > JCVI-SCAAA005. Next base: position 4,676 of record DPLM01000393.1, read on the forward strand.
AATTTCTAGGCCAAGTGAATCTGCAACGATCCAATCTCCTCCTGCAGGGACTTTCCCAGCAAGATCTCCATAACCCCAACCACTCATTTCAGAGGGTGCTGTTCCCAGAATATCTAAGTCAATCAAAATAAGTTTGGGAGGAGCACAATTGTGGGTAATTTTAAATCCTTGATCACTCAGAACTGAGCCTGCAGAGGCGTATCCATCCATGGAGGCGGCTGTAGGTACGCAGCAATACGATTGGCCAGCTTTGAAAGCAGCAAATTTAACAAGATCATTCAAAACACCTGTCCCAATAACTATGGGGATCGAATTATCTGAGTACAGTTTATCTGATAATGTTCGGGCAGCTTCTACAGTTGGTCTTGGCCGGGGGTTTGCTGGAAACAAAATTTTTTCAACTGTAAATTCTGCCTTCTGAAGTTCCCTCTGCGCAGCTAAGCCTGCCACTGACCAGGTGTTTTCGTCAGCGATCAGCGTCACCTTTGAAAGCCCAAAATGATGCAATAACTTTTCTGGTAGATTTCTGAGTGCTGAAGACTCAATGAAAACCTCTCGGATTGTTTGTGACTTCGGAACGAATTCTGCCAAAAGCTGTGCTAGAATTTCATTCGATGACTTATGTGTATTTTGAGTGAGATCAGCTTGGTCAAAATTTGTTTCTTTCTGATTAGGATGAGGCAAATACATTTTCTACATTCAAATAATTTTTTGGTTGACGTTACTTTTGTAATCCTACGACTCTTTTTTTTCGTAGAATTTTTAGTCTCTTCAAAGACGAATCTAATCAGAGATTCTTTTGAAGTCAGATAGGTTTTGATCTGTACGGTATTCGACGAGAACACCTAGAACTTTTGGCTGAGAAAGGCCTTTGGAAAGGGCGGTCACGTCATTGTGAACACTTGGGATCTAATACATTAGCATATGTAAAGGCAGAGGGTCTGGCGCTACTGAAAGTTTGTCTAATTGGACAAAGAATTTTTAAAACTGGCCAGGAAGTTTCTCTAACTCCCCAAGAAGGGCAAAACCACCGATCACAGAAAGGCCAGCGTATATCAACATAATTTATTGGTCTGTACCTGCTGACTGTTCACAAAGATCCAATAATTCCTGAATTTCCGCACCACGGGCAAAATCAGGCTGGTCGTTTACACCGCTCTGAATGCTTTGAATAAAGCGCTGATACATATTCGGTACACTGCCACACTCCAGCACCTCCCACTTGGCCTTGTCGATATTCGGGCCTACACACCACTCCAGCGTTGTCATTGACTTATCAAGATCGATACGCAGGGAGCCTTTGCTACCGAAGACTCGTAGCGCAACGGTGTTGTCATGGCCTGTCGCCCAACGGGAGGAATGGATAGTCCCTAGGGCACCGTTGGCATAGCGTACACTGATCACGAAGGAATCGTTAGCATCTAGAGTATACTCTCCCATTTGCGTGCCTTTGACATTTGGAAAGGTCTGGAGCGTACAGTGGAGGCTTGATAAAGGGCCGATCGGATAAGTCGCAAAATCGAGAATGTGGACACCAATATCTCCCAAGGTACCCTTGCTCCCATGTTGAGTGGAGAGTCTCCAGAGCCACTTATCTTCTGTCTTCCAATCCCCCCAGGCCTTGCTGACCAGCCAGCTTTGCAGATAGCTCGCTTCAACATGAATGATGTGACCGAGCCTGCCAGCCTGAATCAATTCGTGGGCCTTGTGTATCGCTGAGGAATTACGATAGCTGAAGTTGACCATATTGATTACCCCAGCCTGTCGCGCTATCTCTGCCATCTTTAGGGCATCGGCATGATTCTCGGCAAGCGGTTTCTCACAGAGGACATGCTTGCTAGAGGTCAGTAGGGGAAGGGTCGTTGCA
>DPLM01000143.1:0-297 GCA_003541985.1 Deltaproteobacteria bacterium
TCTGCCGGGTAGGATATTAATCCTGCAATCAGCGATTAATCAAGATGTCTCTTGAATTTCATGAACTAAGTAAGCAGGTGTATGGTGAAGTACACATTGCACACACCGATTTAAGCCTCAATCCTGGTGTATTCAATGTTTTGCTTGGCCCTACCCTTTCGGGCAAAACTTCATTGATGCGTTTGATGGCTGGTCTTGACCAACCCAGTGCGGGGTCAGTGTGGTTCAAAGGTCAGGATGTAACTGGAATTCCTGTACAACGCCGAAATTTGGCAATGGTTTATCAGCAGTTTATCA
>DPLM01000143.1:610-6920 GCA_003541985.1 Deltaproteobacteria bacterium
CAATGGTTTATCAGCAGTTTATCAACTTTCCCAATATGTCCGTTTTTGAGAACATCGCTTCTCCTTTACGAATCCAAAAACTCTCTGAAAGTAAATTACGACCTCGCGTAGAAAGGGTCGCAGAGTTGCTCAAGTTGACCCCATACATGCATCGTAAACCAAACGAATTATCAGGGGGCCAGCAACAGAGAACTGCATTAGCCAGAGCGCTGGTGAAAGGTGCGGACTTGGTGTTACTTGATGAACCGCTGGTCAACCTCGACTATAAACTTCGAGAAGAACTACGAGAAGAATTACCTCATCTCTTTGCAAATACTGGAGCGACCGTAGTCTATGCCACTACAGAGCCTCATGAAGCTTTGTTAATGGGTGGATACACAGCGACGATGCGTGAGGGACGTGTTACTCAATACGGTCCAACTCAAGAGGTCTTTAGAAAACCTCACGATCTCGCTACTGCAAAAGCATTTTCAGATCCTCCATTGAACACTCTTAATTTAAAACGTACCGCAAAGGGTTTTGAGGGTGAGCAAGGTTTATCACTGAAGTTACCTCCTTTCCAAAATGTGCCTGTTGGCGAATATACACTTGGATTTCGTCCTCACCATCTGCATATTCAGTGCAACGCCGAAGATATCTTTGAATTATCAGGAGAAGTTACAGTTACAGAAATCACTGGTTCGGAGAGCTTTATACATTTGAAGTGGGCTGAACATGATTGGGTAGCGCATACTCAAGGAGTAATGCACCTCCCTACCGGAGAAAAACTGGAGCTCTACGTTTCTGCCTCAAACTGTTTGCTCTTTGATGACCAAGAACAACTTGTGCCGGCTCAGGTTTGACATGTCATCGATAACACTAAAATCACTCCGACATAGCTATTCACCAAATCCACAAACTGAAGAAGACTATGCTCTCAGGAAGATTGATCTGACCTGGCGGGATAGAGGTGCGTTTGCTTTGTTGGGGCCTTCTGGTTGTGGGAAGACAACATTATTGAATTTGATATCGGGGCTACTCAAACCTTCGGAGGGTCAGATCCTCTTTGATGAAAAGGATGTAACTAGACTTCCTCCTGATCAGCGAAACATTGCACAAGTTTTCCAATTTCCAGTGGTCTATGACACGATGTCTGTCTATGACAATCTGGCATTCCCTCTGCGAAACAGAAAACTACCAGAAGACGAACTTGATGAACGTGTACAGCAGATAGCCAAGATGCTCTCGATGCAAAACCAGTTGAAGCAACGAGCTTCAGGCTTAACCGCCGCTGACAAGCAGAAAATTTCCTTAGGAAGGGGGTTAGTCCGCTCTGACGTGAATGTAATGATGTTCGATGAACCATTGACTGTGATCGATCCGCACCTGAAGTGGGAGTTAAGGTCTCAATTGATGCGACTTCATCAGCAGGTTGGATTTACAATGATTTATGTTACTCATGATCAGACAGAGGCGCTGACTTTTGCGGATGAGGTGGTTGTGATGTATGAGGGACAGATTGTGCAGATTGGCACTCCCGAAGAACTCTTCTCGAAACCAAGACATACCTTCGTAGGTCACTTCATAGGTTCTCCTGGAATGAACCTGCTCCCTTGTGAGTGGAGCGAAGGGGCACCAGTTTTTGCGGGACACCGTATTCCTTTAAATAAAAATCTTCCACATCCTGCTTCTTCCAATCTCCAGATTGGCATTCGTCCAGAATTCATTCGGCTAGCATCTGAAGGCATCCCAGCTCAAATTCGGCGAGTAGATGATGTCGGCCGATATCGGATCATTAAAGCAGAAGTAGGGGGTACAAACCTGAATGTATACGCTGGCGAAGAAGTCGACATTCCATCTGATTCTTTACATTTGGATTTCGACCCTGATCACACGCATGTCTATTGTAATGGGTGGATTCATGAGGCTAAAGGTCAGTCATGATCAACAAGACGAATAATCAAAAAGCTTGGTTCATGGTCTTGCCAGTTTTGGCATTAGTAGCCTTTAACGCCATCATTCCATTGATGACAGTGGTAAATTACTCTGTTCAAGAGACCTTTGGGGATAATCTTTTTTTTTGGGAGGGTGTCAAATGGTTCGAAGAGGTAGTGCGATCAGAACGTTTTCATGCTGCATTGGGACGCCAACTTCTCTTTACCTTTTTGATTTTATTGATTGAGGTTCCGCTCGGAGTAGGGATTGCTCTGGCAATGCCCCGTCAGGGAATTGGGGTTACAATTTGCCTTGTTTTGATGGCACTACCTCTTTTGATTCCTTGGAACGTGGTCGGAGCCATGTGGAATATTTTTGCTCTGCCTGATATTGGGTTGCTGGGTAAGATGCTCAATGGGGTTGGCTTTGACTATAATTTCACACAAAACCCTTTTTGGGCTTGGGCTACAGTAGTTACAATGGATGTTTGGCACTGGACTTCTCTGGTTGTACTACTATGTTACGCAGGTTTGAGATCTATTCCAGATGCCTACTATCAAGCCTCCAAAATTGATGGTGCCACTTCCTGGCAGGTGTTTCGTTATATCCAACTACCTAAGATGAAACGAGTCCTAACAATCGCGTTGTTGTTGCGCTTGATGGACAGCTTCATGATCTATACAGAACCATTTGTTTTGACTGGCGGTGGCCCTGGAAACAGTACTACGTTTCTTTCAATTGACCTTGTGAAAGTTGCTTTAGGGCAGTTCGATCTAGGGCCTGCTGCAGCAATGTCAATCATCTATTTCTTTGTGGTCCTACTGCTTTGTTGGGTACTGTACACCCTCATGATGCGCAACGAGACCAACTAATGAAGAAAATCACCTGGTTAATTCCCACAATTTATATTGTATTCTTGATGTTGCCAATTTACTGGCTCGTCAACATGTCCTTCAAGACAACCAACGAAATCCTTGGTTCGTTTACACTCTGGCCAAATAATTTTACGGTCGAAAATTACGTTACGATTTTCACGGATCCAACATGGTTTATGGGCTATGTCAATTCTTTGACCTACGTAACTATCAACACTATCATCTCTTTGCTTGTCGCCTTGCCAGCAGCTTATGCCTTTTCCAGGTATCGATTTCTTGGAGATAAGCATCTGTTTTTTTGGTTGCTCACAAATCGGATGGCTCCACCAGCTGTGTTCGCGTTACCATTTTTTCAGTTATACTCTGCAATTGGCCTGTTCGATACACACATCGCAGTTGCCTTGTCACACTGTCTTTTCAATATTCCTCTGGCAGTCTGGATTCTTGAAGGATTTATGTCTGGTGTGCCAAAAGAATTAGATGAAACGGCATACATTGATGGCTACTCGTTTCCACAATTTTTCTTTAAAATTTTCATTCCTGCGATTGCAGCGGGTATTGGTGTAGCCGCCTTCTTTTGCTTCATGTTTTCATGGGTTGAATTGCTCTTAGCGAAAACTTTGACAGCGGTAGATGCTAAACCTATTGCTGCAACAATGACCCGCACAGTGAGTACAGCAGGATATGAGCTAGGCCTTTTATCCGCTGCTGGTACCCTTACGATCGTCCCTGGCGCTTTTGTGATATATTTTGTTCGGAATTATATAGCCAAGGGTTTTGCTTTGGGGAGGGTATAAAGATGCTTCTTTCGTGGATGGCTTGGACTTGGCAGACCGCACTGTTTTTTATCCTCATTGTGGTGGCATTGACCTGCATGGCAATCTGGGAATACAAATCACCAGGAGGTGGACCACGTTATGGCGTTTTGGGTTTACATACTACTCGTGGTGACCGCCTCTTTATCTCTCTATTAGGAAGTGGATTCATACACATCTTTTGGCTGGGCCTTATCGATTTACCCCTTTGGGGTGCTTCATTCGTTTCTGTCCTCTACGCAATCTTCGTTTTCCGCAAAGTTTAACAATTCAAATCGTTTTTATTTCCAAATAAAATTTAAGTTACTTTTAGTGCAATTTTTATCTGTTACCTTACAGTAAGTTTATAGAAAAAAATTCCCTTTAATTGAGCAAATAATCAAATATTATCTGAATCTTTTGGTATTTCGTTACAAAGGTTAATTTGCAAGGTTACTGCAAGAAGAAGACTAATGTGACAGCGTAAAAGGTTTGTGGGAGTCAGAGGGGAATTCTTAGAAGCGGTGAGAAGTTATTGAAGCAGCGCCTGCGCTGTGCGTTCGTCAGTGATTAGAGTAGATATTAAATTGCCTCTCAAGGTACCACGCAGTGCTTCCAGTTTTCGTTCTCCTCCAGCGACACCAACGACTTGCTTCATTTTCCGCAAGTCTGAGAGACGTGTAGCAATCAGTCGATCGTGCTGTTCGAGTTTTAGTGACTGTCCTTCGGCATCGAAATACTCTCCATGAATTTCACCTGCTGCCCCTAATCTGGTCAATAATTCCAGATCTTCTTTACTGCTGTATCCAAATTGTGAGAAGCTGTTGCTCGGTTCAAGGGCACCAATCCCGACAAAGCTTAAATCTGCAGTAAGGGCCATTTGTAAAACTCGCTGTACCTCCAGTTCTTCCAAAAGGAGGTCCCGAATTTCTTTTGAATTGACAACAAGTGGTGCTGGGATGATGTAGAAAGGGTAGCGAAATCCGGAAAGGAGTGAGCCGACAGACCTTTCTGCAATGCGAGTGCTCAGGTAAGTAGTTACACCTCCACACAAAGTGATGAACGAAGTCTCCGACCGCGTAGAATGTGTGATGTTCCTTGTCATCCAGGAGATCGTAGAGCCCCAGCCAAGCCCAATCAGTTGCTTTTCATGATCTAGAAAGCGCTCCATATACTGAGCTGCCGCCAGACCAATGTTTTCGTTAATATTTTCAGGAGAAATCTCCGGAACAAGAAGAGCTTCTTTGAGGTGCCAGTTTTCACAGAGCTGATGCTCTAAATCACTCAATCGAGCATCAGCACCGTGAACATGAATGGTAACTCGACCTGACAATCTGGCTTCATTCAGCACACTGATCACCCGCGCACGGTTCAGACCAAGCTTTTCGGCAATTTCATTTTGCGTCCATCCAGCTTTGTAATAATACCAAGCGATCCTGGACGCATAGAGTTGCTGGTCCCGTTGGGCGGTATTTAACTTTTTCACAATTTTGGGGTCAGTTCAGCGCAGCTTTTTGTTGAATCTGCGCAGATTCAACAAAGCTTGTCCAACGATCTTGAAAATGATCACCAAAGAGAAGCTGACAAGCCTGCTTGGTTGCAGGATTTTCTTCAAGACTCTTTTGGGAAATCATCATGGAGATCTTTGTTCGTCTTCTTAGAAAATCTTCCAAGTGAACAACCATTTCATGGTCTCTAGCGTGGAGCGCTTCTACAGTCAAGCACTCCGAGCCTGGAATCAACTCCTTCATCAGTTCTGGATTCGCTTCTAACTGATGTAAAATATCGAAAGCTTTATTTCCATAGCGCCGCCAAAGTCGGGTCGAGCTTGGTTCACTGGCATTTAGAGGAGTTGAATCATCCAGTTTAATTTCAGCTGCTCTTTGTAAGAATTGATCGTGTTCATTCTTGTTAGGCTCACCGTACCAAACTGTAGTATTTTCTTGAAAATCTACACCACAATCTCGCACGAATTCCACTACCTCTTCACCAATATTAAGGCAATCTGTTAGTTTTCCACCGAAGATACTGATAGTTTTCTGAATTGTGTCAACATCAATTTCGTGCTTGCGTGACATCTTCACCCAGTCAGTTATAGTCTTATCTTGTTGACGTTTGATAACAAGGGGTCGAACACCGCAGCGCTCTGCAATAATGTCGGATTCTGTCAAAGGTTCGTCCAATTCAATACGCTTATTTATGTTGTTCAGGACAAAAGATCGGTCCTCCGGTGTGACGTGTGTCTCAGGTTGGGAAACTTGAGTGTCAGTGGTACCAATGACAGATCTCTGTCCCATAGGAATAGCGAAGAAAAGTCTGCCATCGTCAGCAAAGAAAGTCAGCACTCGCTCATGCTGCGTTAATCTCTTAACGATCAGGTGGATTCCTTTAGAAAATACATGTTGATGCTTAGTGTTTTGAGCCAAGACTTTATTCTGAAAGTCGACAAAAGGGCCACAAGCGTTTACAAGTACTTTGGTTTGAATCTCATGATTTTCACCGCTGATTTGATCTCGAACTTTGATTCTCCAAAAACCTGAGTCCGCATTCTGTTCGCCTCCTAAAGATTCAACATAATTTAGGGCTATGCCCCCTCTGTCTATGGCACCACGTATAAATTGGAATACAAAGCGAGCATCATTTTCAGGTAAGTAGGCATCAGAGTACTCAATTCCCCCAATACTTTTATCTGTGCTTACAATAGGTTCTTCGCTTCGAATTTTACCA
>DPLM01000092.1 GCA_003541985.1 Deltaproteobacteria bacterium
GCCCAGTCCCAAAGCAAGTGTTGGAAGCACCTTGGAATCCCAGGTCGTCCAGCGAGCAATGGGCAGCCATTTGAGAAAGAGCCCAAAGAAGAGGATGAGCATTGGAGCTAGTGCAAGGTTGGGGATACTGGTGCCAAGGACGGCCAGCAAGGTGGCTACATAATCTGGCAGTCTATTATGATAGGCAGCTGCAAGAATTCCCAGTGGCAGTCCAAACAAGAGTCCAAAAAGCAAAGTGTAGAAGCCGAGTTCCAGTGAGATCGGTAGACGCTGAGCAATCAGGTCAATAACAGGCAGATCTCGTTGGGAATAACTGACACCTAAGTCTCCTTGTAGTGCGTTGCCAACGTAGCGTACGAACTGCTCCCAGAGGGGTCGGTCCAGGCCATAGTAGGCCTCGATGTTGCGCATGATCTCAGGGGGCAGGCTTTTTTCTGTGTCAAAGGGCCCTCCAGGGAGAGCCTTCAGCAGTAAAAAAATGAGGGCAGCAATCACTAGCAGCGACAAGGCGCCGCTGCCTAATCGCCGCAAAAGGAAATTTAGCATTGGTTTGGAGTCATGGGCGTCCTGTTAAGCGCCAATAGCGGATCTGCTGACCACCTAACGCCATGTGATACCAACCTTTCAGTCGAGGATTAATGAGGTACTTGGAAGTGTAGAAATAGAGTGGAATAATCGCAGCCTCTTCTTCGTTGAGGATCTGCTCGGCTCGACGGTAGAGTTGAATGCGCTCATTCGAATCTGTCGAACCCATCGCTTTCTCAGTCAACTTGACGTACTCGTTGTTTTGCCAACGAATGCGATTGGTGGACTTAGTAGGGTGAAAGACTTCCATCAGCCAATTGTTTGCGTCAGGATAGTCAGCACACCAGCCAAAGCGGAATAAATGTGCAGCATCAGGTTGAGTAGTTGACTTCAGGTAGACCTTCCACTCCTGGTTCTCGATTCTAATCTTTACCCCGAGGTTGCGTCTAAGCATGGCTTGCACAGCTTGAGCAATCTTGGCGTGGTTTTCTGAGGTGTTGTGCATGTAAGTGATGGTAGGGAAACCTTTACCCTCTGGATAACCCGCTTTTGCGAGCCAATGACGCGCCTGCTCTGGATCATAGCCAATTCCAACACCTTCCTTGGGATCCACAGAACCAAAGATTGGAGGTCGAGTAAAGGTCGTTGCTGGTTCTTCTCCACCCTTGGTGATTCGCTCCACCAAGGTCTTACGGTCTATGGCTGCAGAGAGCGCCTTGCGGACCAGTGGATTGTTGGTAGGTTCCCGTTCGTTGTTCACTCCCAGATAATAGGTGCAGAGGTCTGGTTGAGCAGAATATTGGTCTGCATATTCTCTGCGAACTCGGTTAATCTCTGCGACAGGAATTGGCAGGAAGGTCCCCCCAACGATGTCAAGTTCTCCGTTCTCAAACATTGCCAGACCGGTTGAGGATTCAGGAATGATGTAATAATTTACCTCCTCAATTTGGGCAGGTTGCTGGGTGATAGAATCTTTGTAATCGGGATTACGCTTGAGAATCAACTGATTACCTTTTTCCCAGGTGGCTAGTCGATAGGAGCCGTTTGTCAGGATATGCTCAGGTTCTGTCCAAGAGGTACCGAAAGCTTCAATGGCACTTCGAGGTAATGGTCGATAGGTCCAGAGACCTGCCATTGCGGGGAAGAAGCCAGCTGGTTGTGTAAGTCGAAATTCGACCGTGTAGTCATCGACTGCACGGACACCCAGGCCGTTAAAGTCCTTGCTTTCGCCTTTGTTGAGTGCTTCAGCTCCTTCCAGAATGTAGAGAACATAGGCGTAGGGTGAGGCGGTCTCTGGGTCGATGTTACGACGAATCGCATATTCAACATCATGGGCTGTGACCGGAACTCCATTACTCCAAAAGACATCCTTGCGAATCTCGAAAGTGTAAACGCGACTGTCTGCACTGGCTGACCATTTTGTAGCCAATTCTGGAATCACCTCATAGGTCTTTGGATCATAGTCGGTCAGGCCGAGAAAGAGTTGTTCAATGACCTCAATGGAAGAGGAGTCTTGAGCCAAACCTGGGTCCAAAGTTGGTATGGCACTCATTTGAGGTAAACGCAGGATTTTTGTGATGTCCTGGGCGATGACAGCAGGAGTGGAGAGCAGCAACAGCCCGCCAAGCAGGCAAAGGTTTCGGCAAACAGCAGCAAGTAGCATGGGGAACCTCCACTGGAATCGTGATGATGATGAAAAACAAAGCCTACAAAGGTACCGATCGTGGTTCTGGAAAACAAGTCTGACGACACAAGAAAGGCAACAACTGAGGCATATGGGCTAAGAGATAGATAAGAAGCCAAGGCTTGTACCCTCTGCTGCTGGAGCATTTCCTTGCACAGGGAGAGCTTGCCCTGATAAAACAACGAGTTTCGCCGAATTTCCAATCTTCGATCAGGATGTACGATCACGATGTGATTGTTCTCCACCTGAATCTAGATTTCCTCGTTTTGAGTCAGGGGTTCTGAGGCAACAATGAGTTTGTTTTAGCGGTGATCTTGATCGAGTAAGAAATTGCAAAAACAAGTTTTTTGAAAAAAATTATATCAAAACAAAAATCATCTTTTCTAAGGGCTAAGTGATATCCAGAACCCTTCAAAAGCTGTGAAGAAACTTGGATTCTACAAGGAAAATCCTTGTTTAGTTCAATCAGAAATGGAGTGCTCATTTGACTTTGCCAAAGCCTCATCGCAAGGTGATGTGGTCTTCAAATTGATCCCTACCAAAATGAATATTTAATTTTTTTTGAACTCACGATCAGGAGCTCTTCATGTCTTTATTGCCCATTACAATCGAGCAGACCAATCAAGTTCTCGAGGCTTTGCCCGAGGATCATCAGCTCCATTTCTTTGCTCGTCATTACTGCCAGAACCTATCCCAGGTCCTCTGGCGGCGCTTCAGCGTGAGTGAGTGGTGTGTATTCCTCCAAGAGCGTTATCAGAACTTTTTGGTGGCCTCGAAGCAGGAAGGGCTGATTCTAGTTGGGAAGGGAGAGGAGAGAGCGACAGGTCGAATTGTGGTCGAAGTACTCAAGCCCGACATGCAGTATCAATTATTAACCCTGCTAGAACTGCTGCGCGATTTAGATTTACGGATCAAACTGACTATTCACCCAGTCTTACCCCTTCGCTGTGAGGAGGGGACGTGGCAAATTCTTGCAGATGATCAGCAGTGCGAGGAGCTCTTCGACATGATTTATATGGAAATAGAAGACGCCGCCAACGAGGAGCGATTATCTCAATTGTGCCAGCGCCTACCAGCCCACATTGATGCTCTACACGGTGTGCGTGAAGACCTGGCTGAGTTGCAGCAGATCCGCCCAAGACTGACCCAGTTGCTGCTGAACAGCAACCAGTCTGCTGCTGAAGGACGTGAGGCCTGGATTCAGTTGTTGGAGTGGTTGCACGAAGACAATTTCTCACTCTTCGGTTCTGCTGCCTATCATCACACGAGTCAGGGAGTGCTTTTAGAAGAAGACTCCAGCCTTGGTCTACTAAATGATCATCAAGCATGGAAAGCGGATTCCTTGCGAGAGACGCTACAAGCCTTGCTGTGGCAAGAACGGGAAGCTTCAGAATCTTTCATCATGGAAAGCCTACGCTTTACTTCCCCATTGCAGCGTTTTGAAAATCTGTTGCTGTTGCGCCTCAAGTTTCCGGAAGCTGAGGGGTGGCGTGAGGAAATTCTCGTTGGCTTGTTGCGCAAGACCTCCTTGCAAGCTCGCAATCTCGAGACCCCACTGATCCGTGAAAAGATGCAGGCCATTTTTGAAGTCCGCCAGATGCGACCCTATAGTTACAACTACAATGAGGCAATTAGGATTCTCAGCGGAATGCCGAAGTTCGTCCTTTTCCGTGCCCCTACTGCGGAATTGCTCCAAATCATTGACACCCTAATCTTCATTGACGATCCAAGCCGGATTCACTGCTTCCAGATTGGTCAGCAGTATGTCCGCAAGGGTGCCTCTCCCGCTTTACATCTACTCGTAGTCTTGCCAAATTTGCTCTACTCCCCAGCAAATGTATTAGAAGTTGTGGCGTTCCTGCGGAGCGAAGTCCCTCATCAATCCAGTGAACATGTGCAGGCGTACGGTGAAGAAAAAAGCCGTGTTCATGTTTACTTCGAGTTGTCGAACGGTAACTGGACTCCTAACTTAGCTACCTTGGAAAACGAACTAATTCGTCGGTTGAAGCCTTGGGAAGAACAGTTGCGTGATGCTCTCTCCGTTTCTGTCCCGGGTCCGCAGGGCCTAGAAATCTTTGAGCGCTACTTGCCCCGTCTACCCAAGCAGTACAAGGTGAGAGTTACCCCTGAAATGGGGGCTCAGGACTTGCTTGAGATCGAGCGGCTGAAACCAGATTCAGGAGTTCACTTCACGCTCAAGGAATTTCAACTAGCCAATGCTTTAGAAGAACCCGTCTCCTTGTTGACGTTCTACAGCCGTAGCCGTACACACCTGATCAAGGTGATGCCGGTTCTACTGAATGCGGGTCTTTATGTAGTAGATCAACTGACAACGCGAGTTGGCACTCCCCAGGGAGAAAATCTGGGCTTTATTCAGACCTTTCGTGTAACCCACCAAGACGGTAGCCAAATTGAAGAGAATGTCTATCAGCAGAAATTATGTGAGCTACTCGAAGCCGTATTCGCTCAGCGTAGTGAAAATGATCCACTCAATGCTTTGGTGCTGGCTACCAACCTGGATTGGCGAGAGATCAACGTATTGCAGGCCTACCGTAATCTGTACCTACAACTTGGTGGCAATATCAGCCGTAACGTGGTCAACCAAGCTCTTCTAAAGTATCCAGCAATTAGCCGAAATTTCTGCGAAATCTTCCGAATGCTCTTTGCGCCTGATTCACGTTACGGTGATCCAAGTCATCGTCGAGAGGTGCTCTTACCACAGGTTCGGCGGCACTATCTGGATACTTTGCATCCGGTTCAGGAAATCAACCACGACCTAGCCTTTCGACATCTACTGAGCCTGCTGGAAGCTACCCTGCGAACGAACTTCTTTCAGAATATTGGTCGGCACAACACACTGCTGGCGCTCAAGGTTGCTTCGGGTCAGGTCGAGCAAATGCCCATTCCTACACCTTATCGAGAGATTTATGTCCACGATGTCAACCTTGAAGGGACACATCTACGATTTGGACCAGTGGCTCGCGGTGGCTTACGCTGGTCGGATAGGCCAGAAGACTTCCGCACAGAAGTATTGGGATTGGTCAAAACCCAGCAGACCAAGAACGCGGTGATTGTTCCAGTTGGTTCCAAGGGAGGCTTTGTCATTAAGCAGTTGCCAATTAGTCGAGAAGAAGCGCAGGCTGTGGCCAAGGAGCAGTATCAACGCTTTATTCACGGATTGTTGTCGGTAACAGATAATCGGGATGTGGATGGACAGGTACGTCCTCCGAAGCAAACGATCTGCTATGACGATCCAGATCCCTATCTTGTTGTAGCTGCGGATAAGGGGACCGCAACGTTCTCTGATCTGGCCAACTCTGTTTCTGAAAAGACCGGATTTTGGCTAGGTGATGCCTTCGCTTCGGGAGGATCCCATGGTTACGATCACAAGGTTGTTGGGATCACAGCAAGGGGAGCGTGGGAATGCGTCCGTCTGCACTTCTTGGAGCGAGATCATAATATCCAGCAGGAGCTGACCACCGTGATTGGAATCGGAGATATGAGCGGAGATGTGTTTGGCAATGGGATGTTGCTCAGCAAGGCTTTACAGCTGAGGGCTGCCTTCAACCATCAGCATATTTTCCTCGATCCCAATCCAGACCCCGGGACAAGTTGGCAGGAGCGTAAACGCTTATTCGAACTACCTCGCTCTACTTGGCGGGATTATGCATCTGATCAGATCAGTGAAGGTGGTGGAGTATTTGACCGCCGTGCCAAGGAGGTTCAGCTGTCTTTGCCTGTTCGTGAGATGCTGAGAGTCGAACTAGAGGTGATGACAGGTGAGGAACTCGTACAGGCCATTCTGCGAATGCCCGCGGATCTTTGTTGGTTTGGTGGGATTGGGACATATGTGAAGGCTAGTCCGCAAAACCATCTTCAGGTTGGTGATCAAGCAAATGACTTAGTGCGAATCAATGCAGGAGAGCTACAGGTAAGGGTGATTGGTGAGGGAGCAAATCTTGGTTTGACTCAGTCTGCACGGATCTCCTTTCATCAGCAGGGTGGGGCATTGAACACGGACGCGATCGATAATTCGGCTGGTGTCAACATGTCGGACTATGAGGTCAACCTAAAGATTCTGCTGCAGTTATTATTGCGTGAGAGAGCGGTGTCCAATGTGGAGGAGCGTAACCAATTACTTGAGAATGCCACTGCGGAAGTTGCTGAATTGGTGTTGGCGAATAATCGTGGTCAACATCGTTTGATCTCCATGGATCAGCTTCGATCTCGCCATGATTTCCGGGCGTATCGCCAGTTGATTCACCTGCTGATTGAACGAGGAATGAACGACCGCAGCGAATACATTCCAGACGTAAAGCAACTGGGGCAACTGGAGCAAGGCGGAGATGGACTGCCACGTCCGGTTTTGGCTGTCCTGCAGGCCTATGTCAAAATGTACCTCTATGATGAGTTGTTGGCGTCTTCACTAATTCCTGCATTCACAGGTGATGAGACCTCAGTACTTTACGATGAAATCTACTTGGGATACTTGCCGGGCTCCTTTAGAGATCGATTCCCTGAGGAAGTCCTCCATCGTCATCCTTTACGAAGAGAGATCATCGCCACTGTGCTGACCAATCGGTTGATTCAACACGCTGGCTGTACGTTTTTCTTTAATTTGCAGTCAAGCAGTGGATGTGATCTGACCACATTGGTGGAGGGATATCTTGCCTTGGAAGCCAGCCTCGAACTACCAACTTTGCGAACACAATTGCAGGAGGCATCAGTCTCGGAAGCTGTGCGGTATGAGGCATTCTTAGCAGTGGAACAAACACTAGGGTTGTTACTGGAGAACTTGGTGCAGACCAACTCGGCCCCAACCTTGTCCAAAGTGCAAACCCTTGCGGAATTGTTCAAGGAACTATGCTCTTTGCGAGGGGATCACCCGGAGAGCTTAGAGAAGTGGGAAAAAGCTGGTTTTACTCCTGAGTTGGCCCAAACTCTAATTGGATTCGAACAGTTGCGTTCTGCGCCAGCGATTCTACAACTGTGGCAAGAGACGGAAATGCCAATTGCCCAAGCTCAGGAGCGCGCGCGCGGGCTGAACGATTTGCTCCAGCTAGATTGGTTGGAGCAAGCACTGGAACAGCTATCCCTAACTAATCAGTGGGAGCAACTCCAACAGGAATTACTACTGCAGAGTATTCAAGCCCAGCAGCTTCGGTTATTGCGCTTGCTTCACCATTCTGTACATTCTTCTAATACTCCATTCTCCAGAGAAGAGTTACCGAAGAAAAATGTAGAAGAATCAGTCAGAGAATCTTTGGAGCAAATCAACTACAAAGCTTTGGGAGCGTATTTGGAATTGATTGAGCAATTCCAGCAAGTGGGAACCCCTGATTTAATCATGCTGACTGTGGCAGTCCAGCGGCTACAAGCGATTAGTTAGTGATAAAGATTTGCAAGTCACTGGCAGACGTTCCGGGGAAAATAAGTCAATAAATCTATTTTTCCAATAGCTTTTACATTGCAAAAGAGAAAAAGTGGTTTGCCTCCATCAAGATATCTCTTTTAGGTGGGACTATACCAAAAGATAATCCGTTTTTAGGATCAGCTGGTGCGTTGCCTGAGATCTTCACCTACGGTCATCGTAACCCGCAGGGCATTCACTACAATTCAACTGATGGCCAGGTCTACATTGCTGATCATGGTCCAAAAGGTGGAGATAAAATCAATAAATTAATTGCGGGAAAAAATTATGGTTGGCCAGTAGCCACCTGTGGCAAAGACTATAATGATGAAAAGGTAGGAATAGGATCTCGGTATTCTGGTGTTGAAAAACCTCTGCACTACTGGGACCCATCGGTAGCTCCCTCCTCACTCTTGATATATGGTGGGGAAAATTACCAGAACTGGAGAAATAGTTGGTTTGTTACGACCTTGAGAGAGAGGACTCTGATCCGATTTGTCAGAAGTGAGAATCAACTCATTGAAGAACGTCTTTACCGAAACCAATTCGGTCGAATTCGAAAAATCGAGATCTCCCCGGCTGGAGATTTGTTTTTGCTGACAGATGGGGTAAGGGCAGTCTGATCAAAATTCTTGGAAAAAGTCGTTGATTGCTCTCCTCAAACATAAGCGCTTTTAAGATCAAGGGGTTTCCGTTGTTGTCTAATTTTGTTGGCACTCTTAAGTATCCTAGCGCTAGGCATTTCCCCTGGAATTTTGGTTTATAAAGTTCCTCGACTTGATCTTGGATTGATCAGCTTAATCGCTTTCCTCATGTGCGCTTATGACTTCTATCTATCCATTAAGACCAACGAGGCGCGCTAGACGAATTTCACTTTCAATGAATAGGTTGCTTGATTAGTATTCTTCTCTTTCTCTTCAACCAGAGCAGCCAACTCGCCAGCAAAAGCAGGGGAGGAGCCACAACCATGTTCAGCGATTCCCAGCCGATTTGATTTTGTAGGATTCCCGCCAGTAGTGAACCACTTGCTGCTGACCCAAATACCAGAACGTCATTAACTCCCTGCACGATTGCCTTCTCCTCGGGTCGATAGGTCTCTGTTAGCAGAGTTGTCCCCGCAATGAACATGAAATTCCAGCCGATTCCCAACAGGATTAAGGCCGACCAGTAAGAAAAGAAGAACTGCCCCTGTACGTTGATCAGAATACAAAGCAGATTCAGTCCAATTCCCATCAGCATGATGTTCTTTCCACCGAAACGCTGAATCAGATTCCCCGTGAAAAAAGAAGGCATAAACATGGCGATGACGTGCCACTGAATGACAAAGGCTGAAGCAGAGAAAGAGTGATGATACGCCTGCATTGAGAGTGGAGTTGCAGTCATGATCAGAGACATTGCTGCATAGCCTAGGGCAGCACTGAGGATGCTGATTTTCCAAGAAGTCTGACGCATGATTTGCCAGAATGGGCGTGTTCGTTGTTGTTGTTCGCTGGCTGTGATCTGCGGCAGATCTACCAAATGTAGTAGTAGCAAAACCATTATGTAGAGGCCGATCAGGGTTTGATAGCCTCCCATGAAAGGGGATCCGTCTACCCAATCTTTGGTCAGGAAGGCAATTCCAGGTCCAAGAATTCCAGAAAAAATTCCCCCAAATAGTACCAGAGAGATGGCTCTTGCCTTGTGTTCTTCTGGAGTCACCTCAATCGCTGCAAATCGATAAAGCTGCCCAAAACCGAGCAGGCAGCCGATTAGGTAGCTACCTAGGCAGAAAAGTAAAAAGCTTTCGGATTGAATTGCATAGATGTTCAGTAAAGCTCCGAGCAGCCCAATCACTGTTCCCAAACGAAAACCGTTGCGTCGCCCAATCTTCTGCATTAGCAGGGAAGCTGGAATGCCGCTGCTCATGGTGCCAAGCAAATTTAAAGACAGTGGCAGCGTCGCCCATGCAGGATTTTCAGCAATGCGCTGTCCCACCAAGGCTGCTGCTGAAATTGTCAGGCTCCCTGATGTTCCTGCGAGGGCAAAGCAAAGCCCCAACCAGCCAACTGCTGCTGGAATCCCTACAAACCATCTTCGTAAAAACAAGCTCAATTCTGAAAGCATCCAAATACTCAAATAATTTGAAATATGCGGCGAAAAAGCGTTAGGAACATAGGAAATTCAAACCGCAGCACAAAAAGATATTTTTTTGCTGAAAAATTCTCGTACAAGACCCCTGTGGGATCAAGCGAGAAGAGTGAGATAAGATCAAAACTAATTTTTTGACAAATGAGTGATCAGGTTATGACGTTCAAAATGAGGAAATAAACTGAAGTGACTCTTCCTGATTTTAGGAGCCTGTTTGCTAAATCTGATTGACTCGTCAGGTTAGTTGAACAAGGCTCTGTTGTCGTCAAACATTAGAAGTAGTGCTCAGTAGAAAAAGTCTGAACAGGCTACTATCAATTAGAATACGGAGGTTGCAGATAAAAATGATCATGCGGTCTTACCCGAATGACTGGGTAAGTAATTCGATGAGGTACAAGCATGGAGTTGACAAGGCTCCCACTGGAAAGGTTCATATGCTTGGTGCAGAAGTACAAGGGACCTGTAATTGCACGATTGGGCCTTACAGCAACCCTGTACTTGAAGTTGGGGATACGGTCATTGCCGAGACGCAGGATGCCTTCGAAGGAAAGATACGATCTGAATTCGACAAGCCCTCAAAACTACTGAAGGTGCCGTTTCTGAATCCGCAGTGCGGCCCCATTATGGTCAAAGGTGCATAGCCGGGAGATACGATCTGTATCCACATCGAGAAGATGGTGCCGAGCGGTGATCAACCTTGAGGTACTTGCTGCATGATTCCAGAATTTGGTGGACTGACTGGAACCAATTTGACAGCAACATTGAATGATCCGTTGCCAGAGATTGTCCGTAAAATTCATGTGGATGAAGAAACTGTGCACTGGAGTGATAGGGTCAAGCTACCCTATCGGCCCCACATTGGCACGCTGAGTACTTCGCCAGAGATTGATTCAATCAATTCCCTAACACCGGATAGCCACGGTGGAAACATGGACTTGCCTGACATGGGGCTAGGTATGGTGACCTATCTACCCGTTCGAGTCGAAGGAGCTAGGGTGTTCATAGGAGACGCTCACGCCTGTCAGGGTGATGGGGAAGTTTGCAGGGTTGCTGTTGAATATCCGACCTTTACTACCTTCACCATTAATGTGATTAAAAATCACGACATCGAGTGGCTACGCTTAGAAGCAGATGACTTTATCATGGCGATTGGTAGCACCCGCCCCTTAGAAGATGCTTGTAGAATCGCCTATCGGGAATTGATCTATTGGCTTGAGCGAGATTTTGGTTTTGAACGCTACGACGCCTACATGATGCTAAGCCAATGCGGCAAGGTCCGCCTAGGGAATTTTGTTGATCCTAAGTAGGCGATGGGGGCTGCAATTCCGAAAAAATATATTTCCTGATTTTTCCTGTCGGAGTTAGATGTCTTTTCTGAGAATTTTTTCTGGAGAAGGCATCTGTGATCCTACTTAGTTTGCAATTCCCTGTAGTCAGTTCTTGCCTCCCTACTCCTTGCTGTTGACAGTTTCTTTGTTCTTTTCCTCTATCGAATCACTTTTATGAGTGAGTGCTTGTGGCGGGATTGAATTTTTGCTAGACCAATTTGGTGCTGTTTTTGCCAGTCTAATTTTGCTAGGTAATGTTCGGAATTGGATGCTGTTCATCGTTGTTTTCAAAAGGGATTTTTCTTTGATAAATTCACAAACGAGCGAATATGCATTTCTTTCAACAGTTCCGGTTGTCCCTAACGCTTTGTCTTTGCTGGCTGATTGTTGGCTTGGGACTGATCATCCCACAATTTCTTTGGGCCTATGATCAAAGAGATCTGGGTCGACTACGTAATTTTGGAGCATGTGTAGAGTGCAATATCAGCGAGGCTGATCTGCGTATGACCAAACTGAATGGTGCAAATCTCCGTTCTTCTGATATGGCTAAGACGATCTTTTTCAGTGCGAATCTCCAAGTAGCCGATCTCTCTGACAGTAACTTGCGAGGCGCCAACCTAGAGCAGGCAGATTTGCAGGGAGCAAATCTCCAGGGTTCCAATCTGGAGGGAGCAAATCTGAGGGGTGCGAATCTAAAAAGAGCAAACCTCCAAGGTGCCAATTTGAAAGGGGTAAAATTGTTTGGTGCTGATATGTCCGAAGCCAATCTCAGCGGAGTCTGGTTCAACACTGCAGATCTACAGAACGCTAACTTGTCAAAATCAAATCTATCAGGGACCATTTTTTACAGCACTCGATTAGGTGGAACCCAGTTCCATGGCGCTTACTTCTGCAATACACACTTTGGCACAGAGGTCACTCCTCAGATTGAATTTCAACACTGTGAACTCGAACCTCGCTGAGATTCACAATAGAAGTACTCCTGTCACTACCGAATCATTCCTTCCAATTTTCTAGGAAAGTCGCTCTTTAAAACAAATCCTGCAGCAGAAACTTCTCAGAAAAAATATTTTTCTAAACTTTGTATTCCTTCCTTTTTGCTATTGTTCTATTTGTGTGTGACAAATTACTGGCAGCCCAAACTGCTGTTACCGATCGTCTCACCTGCACGCATGTGCCAGGTGATTCTGGTCTGGCATTAGGAGTCCACAAGCCTTAGGGAGACCCAACATGATACCCCCTGCCTTTGATTACTTGGTTCCGGCTACTCTGCCGGAGGCCACTGCCTTGCTGCATGAACATGGAGATGAAGCCAAGGTGCTGGCTGGTGGTCACAGCCTGATCTCTGCGATGCGCTTGCGCTTTGCAGAACCAAGCCACCTGATTGATATTTAGCCATATACCCGGTCTGGACTACATCCGTGAGGAAAGTATTTTTCTGAAAATCGGTACAATGGCCCGTGA
>DPLM01000220.1 GCA_003541985.1 Deltaproteobacteria bacterium
ATTCCTACAGTGACTTTGGCGCAGCAGCTCGAGTTTACTGGACACTGAAGACAGCCGGCCTTCGGCAATTGGCGGTGGTGGATGGTGGATTCCTTGCGTGGAAACAGGCAGGGTTACCCATCTCCACAGAAGTAACGAAAGCGAGTCCCAGCAGTTATCCAGCTACGATTCAAGCTGACTGGCTAGCTTCCACCGGTGATTTGGAAAAGCAACTTAATCGCTCGAACACCAAGTTACTTGACGCTCGTCCAGAAGCGTTCTTTATTGGAGAAAAGTGGCACGTTGCCGCAGCAAAGCCAGGAACAATTTCTGGAGCCGATGACTTTGACAACAAGCAGTGGTTTCGCTCTGGAGGGCCTCTGTTAGAAGCTCCAGAACAACTGCAGACACTGGTACAGCAAAATGGCTTGGATCAAGCGGCAGTAACTGTCTCCTTCTGCAATACGGGGCACTGGGCGGCAACCAACTGGTTCGTAATGAGCGAAGTGGTCGGGCAGAAAGATGTTAAGCTCTACCCAGAGTCAATGGTTGAGTGGTCAGCTGCCGGTCTACCAATGGACAACGTACCAGGGCGTTTGAAGTGGGCTTGGCTCAATACCAAGCAGTGGTTTACGAACACTTTCTGAGCTGGCGATTCTGATGAGTTCCACAACGATAACCACTGCTGAACCTGCGAATCCTGCAGGACAACGACGACTTCGAATCTTGATGAGTTTGGGGATGGTCCTGCTGATTCTGCTGCTGGCCATCTATGCTGGAATCCGCCAAGGAATCCTGCTGGCTATCGGGCTCGGCTTTGGCATTACCTTGGAAGGCCTAGGTTTTGGTTTTGCTGGTCCCTGGCGACGAGCGATCTTGGAGCGCAATACCCACGGCATTCAGGCACAACTACTGGCCCTTGGGCTGGCCGCTCTGCCCTGTCTGCTACTCTTGGACATCCCAGTTGGTGAACTGATCGGAGCCACCGCTCCTGTCGGAGTTGCCATGATTCTTGGGGCTTTCGTCTTTGGGATTGCGATGCAGGTCGTGCTGGGCTGTGGTTCTGGCGTCCTGGTCAACGCTGGCAGTGGCAACCTGATGGGTCTCTGGGCTCTGCCTTTTTTCATCGCAGGTAGTTTTCTTGGCACTCTGCATCTGCCGGAGTGGCGTTCCTTGGGACAACTGGAGCCAATAGCACTGAGTGATTGGCTAGGAACATCCGGAGCGATCCTCTTGACCCTGGGATTGCTTGCGGGACTCGCCTGGTGGTTTCGACAATGGATGCCTTCGAACAATCACGCACTGCCACGTAAATTCTTGTTGGCAGCTGGGTTCCTCGCGGGACTGGCTGTGCTCAATTTACTGGTGGCTGGACAACCCTGGGGGGTGGTCTATGGGCTAGGACTCTGGGGGGCTAAGCTGGCACATTGGTCAGGGATGGATTTAGCAGGCTTTGCCTTCTGGAGTGATGCAGGCAACGCCGAGCGCTTGACTCAGAGCTTACTGCTGGACATCACCTCGGTGACAGACTTCGGCCTATTGTTGGGAGCTGGAATTGCTGCCCGTTGGAAAGGACCGTTAGCGACCCAGGTTTCTCTATCCACTCGACTTTGGATCGCTGAAGCAATAGCCGCTCTGCTGATGGGCTATGCCTCCCGCCTGGCTTATGGCTGTAATGTTGGAGCCTTCTTCAGTGGCATCTCGACCGGCAGTCTGCATGGTTGGGTCTGGTTTGCCGCTGCCTTTGCCGGCTCAATGATCGGAGTACGGCTGCGCAACCAACTGATTGGAGGAAGTCGATGACGCTCAAACGTTCCCACGCCATCGGTGTGATGTTACTTGGACTGTTCGGTCTACTGTTCCTCGACTTGCTCTTCAGTGCCCCGATTGATCCCTTCCGAGTGCCTCCTCCACTGGCTTTTGGCTCAGGAGCCCAGGCCTCTGGTGGTTTTTGTGCGACTCCTTTGGAGTAAAATCAGGCAATTCCCTCAGCCATTTCCTTTGTTCAGCTAATGTCATTGTTCAAAGCCTGTGACTTTAGGAAATCTCGGATCTGGTAGGACTCCGAAACTTACTTTGGCATAGAAGTATAAGTCAGCACTGCTTCAGCACTGTAGTTTTCAGGTTTTTTCTTTTTCGGACGCTTAGCCGCTCAGGTTTTGGCCAAGCCATCTTCTGGCCCTTTACCGACTAGATAAAACTCGGAGCTCTCATCAAAACGATATTCTGGTAACCGCCGAACCAAGTCTTCTTTCGAAGCAATCACCTGTAGGTGTTCCAGCCCCAGCGGTGGGTAAATTTCAAACTCTCCCAGGCTCATCCACCGATTGACGTCATCCGCATTGACAAATTGAACAAAGCTCCGTGGTGGATCCGCTTCTTCCTGCAATTCCAGTAGATACGAAAAAGGCTCCTCCCTAGCAAAGGTGTGTCCGACGATGTAGAAGTAACCGGGCTTGTTGACGTTCACATAGATCTCAATGATCTCACCCTCTTCAAACATCAAATCTTGGTGCCCCTTATTGCTCCGGATCGATACCCGAAAATCCCTCTTGCGCAATAAGTCAGGATTATTTTGGAGCTGCTCCTCAAAACTGATCTGTGACGGTTCGGCCTTCAAACCTTGGTAGGCCTTCTTCGGCAGAAAGAGTGATCTGGATTGCTCTATTTGTTGATTGTTTGAACGTGTCAAGTGAGCTGAGAGTTCCAGACCTTGATCCGTGATCAGGTAGCTGCCATATAACCACAGATTTGCCTGATCTGGCTGGCGAACTGTACTTAGTTGCTGTTGCAGGCGACCTCGCAATGCCGCTGCGAAGGGGGTGACTTCTTGGGAACTACCCGTGCGAAAAGGATAGACGTAGATTCCTCTTCTGTCCTGCATGTCCCTGGTCAGAATTTTGGCTACTTGCTCCAGTGAGTCTGGTTCGTTCTGGACCTTGCGCAGCTGGCTTCTGATCTCTGTTTCGGTGATCTCTAGTTTTGGCAGGTCAGTATCACCAAACACCAACAGCACTGTTTGATGTCGCTTGAAATTCCCAAGTTTTTCCAGGATGACCTAAAAGAGATTTTCCCGCTCTGAGTTCTGTTCGACTTGCTCCAGTTGCTGAGCTGCCTGCTTGATTTCCCAGTCAATTTCTTGGAGTTGAGTTCGGTATAGTGGGATTGCCTGCTGTGCAGAGAGCCTGGCCAGTGCGGAATAGTAGTCAACATCTTTGACAACAAAGCTTTCTGTACCCAGCAAGGGAAGACGCGATTCCAGTTGAATTATACTGCTGGCATCCTGGTGGAAGTTCTCTCCCATCAGTTCGGAAAGTTGAGTTTGGACAGATTTCACCTCAACCGAGATGTTCTGAGAGAGGTCTGCCAGGGCTTCTTTCTTTGCCTGCTCTTTCGTCGAGCCTACACCTTCTCCCGTGACTTCCTGGGACCAGCCAGCAGGCACAAGCAGTAGAAACAGAAGCAAACCCAGTATTGATCTAGGCATGGTTATTCAAATTGGTTGGTTCAGAGTTCTTGAATCCGGTTTGGTTCAGAGATGAACTCTCATTAAGACTATACATTCAGCGCAATCCCAGATACGCCTTCACATTCGAATCCTCAGGATTAGTCTTGAGGATTGCATCCTTGAAGAGATTGAAGCCCTCTTCTTGATCTGGATCAATTACAACAATATCGAGGATGTAGACACCGGAATTGTCATCGTAGTAGTTACTGGGAAGAGGATGCTCGTTCCAGTCACGAACTGTTAAATTCAGTATCCCGCCAAACGTAATTGATAAGCTGGTTTAGTGAGCTTCATCACCTGGTTGGAAAGTTGGATGTCTCTTCAAAAGAGCTTCTCCATCAGTTAGTATGAATTTAAATTAATTTTTTCTTAAGAAAGATTCGCTAAAGTAAAATGAAGTTTGTTA
>DPLM01000399.1 GCA_003541985.1 Deltaproteobacteria bacterium
ATTCGACGAAGGTCAGCAGGAGCTTGGATAATGTGGTTTTCCAGTTCACGAAAAATGTGCAGGACCCCAACCGGCTTATCCCCACGGATGTAGAAAGCATCGATTTCGGCATCCGTTGTGCGGGCGCCATTTTTCCGAGCTAGGTCCTTCATGGTTTCCTTGCGGATAGTACCAAGGAGATGACAATGCAATTCTATCTTGGGGATCCGCTGCAAAAAATCCTCGAGGGGGGAGGTGGCTTCGTTCATTGGTTTTTTCTTTGTTTTAGTGCTTTCATACATATTTGACGCGAAATCTTGGTGTCAACGCTAATTCCAATCGAAGCATTCGCTGGTTGCTCTAGATCAAACTCTGTCTTCCCGTATTGCGAATCGTTTTCAGTATGTACGGAGAGGTTGATTCGCTGGAACTTGATTAGGGATGGCTTGATGACAGCTAGCGAAGCAATCGGATCGTAGATCGCCATCTGCTGACGTCCTCGTAAAAGAGCGATGTCAAGATAGCCTCCGAGTAAATCTGCCAAAAGACGATCCTCTATGGTAGGCATATCAGATGGACCAAAAGAAACTTGGCGGCAGAGTTCAAGATCAACCACCCAAAGTGGTGCACCATGTTGAAGGACTGTGGAAAGGGCATCTGCGTCGGCAAATGCATTGTACTCAGCGTGCTCGGTGTGGTTGCCTCTACCGCGACTGCCACCCATCCACGTAAGAGTCCTAAGTCGCTGCAGCTTGTCTGGAAAGGCTTGGTAGGCTAAAGCGAGGTTGGTGAGTGGCCCGATAGCGAGCACATCTTTGGGACCTTCGGAATCCAGCCAAGTTTCCAAAGCTGGAAGCGCTTCCTCAACTGGGGATGATTGAGCCAAAGGAAGAAATTTCCCTCGGCTACGCATGCCCTTTGGTCCCAGGATCTTTTCTGCAGTTTCCAGAGGACGGAGCAACGGACCCTCTGCACCTTTGAAGATTGGCCAAGAGAAGCCGAAATGTTTGATCGCACCGAAAGCATTGGAATGGACCTGTTTTAGTTGGGAATTACCTGCGACGAGTGACACACCATCAATTTCAATGCCCTCTGCTTCAAGAACTAGAAAGGCCCATAAGTCGTCAAACCCAAAATCAGTATCGACCCATAATCCCATCAGTCAGATGCCTTTATTGAGTGTCCATACTGCTCTGGCAGGTCAAAAGCTATGTTTGCTCCAATTGAATAGGGGGTATTCCCGGCTGGAGTAGAAGCCGTGATACGACCCAGGGCGGAGGTGATCACGTATTGCCACACCTCACCAGCGAAAGATACACCGGCAACCCTTCCACTGAAAGGGCCAGTTCCCAACCTGACACCTCCGGGACGCCAGGCTAAATGTCCAGACGGCGTGTTGTATCCAATGTTTTTGCTGGCGTTGCTGCCAATCAAAGTGCCATCATAGACTTCGAAAATGTTCTCAAAGCCAATGAAATGTGCGGCAAACACTGTGCTGGGACTGTTGTAAAGTTCAGATGGAGTACCCATTTGTTCGATCAAACCATCTTTCATTAGTACTACTCGGTCAGCTAACGCCAATGCCTCTCCTTGGTCATGGGTGACAAAGATCATAGTGATACCACTGTTGCGTTGCAGACGCTGTAATTCGGACCGCATGTCTAGACGCAAACGAGCATCCAGATTTGATAGTGGCTCGTCAAGCAACATGACTTTGGGTTCTAGAACAAGTGATCTTGCCAAGGAGAGTCTTTGTTGCTGGCCACCTGAGAGTTCACTGGGTTTGCGATTAGCGAATTCGCTAAGTTCGACGGTGTCGAGATTTTCTTCAACACGTTTTTTGATCTCAAGAGTCGAAATTTTTCTGAGTCGTAAGCCAAAGGCTACATTTTCAAAGGCAGAGAGATGTGGGAATAAAGCATAGGACTGAAACACTAATCCAACCCCACGTTTATTGGCTGGAATTTTTGTTACGTCGGTCCCATCGATTTCAATTGTTCCCGACCGAGGCGCCAATAGTCCTGCGATGGCTTTCATCGTGGTGGTTTTACCACATCCTGAAGGTCCCAAAAGAGTTAGTAGTTCACCTTTGTGGATATTCAGGGTCAATTGGGGTACCGCAACCGTGTCCCCGTATGCTAGTGTGAGATTTTTCAGGGAAACAAAGGACTCAGACATAACGAGAGAAGCCCAGGAATTTTTCAGCGAGGAAAATGATCCCCACAGACATTATTGCAAGTAATGCAGACAAGGCTGCCACAGATGGGTCGTAAGTGATTTCCATATAAGCCAACATATCAATTGGCAGTGTTCGCACCCCTGGGCCTGATAGAAATAAAGATACTGGTACCTGATTAAAGCTGGTGACGAATCCCAAAATAAAAGCTGCTAATACTCCTCCGCGGATGTTAGGTAGCACCACTTTGACA
Source organism: Deltaproteobacteria bacterium (assembly GCA_003541985.1). Lineage (GTDB taxonomy): Bacteria > SAR324 > SAR324 > SAR324 > NAC60-12 > JCVI-SCAAA005. The sequence goes on from DPLM01000399.1 coordinate 2,409, forward strand.
AAAGCTCCCAATCGCGTGCACCCAAGCAATATGGCTGCTTCCTCTATGTCGCTTCGCAAATTCTCCAAACTGGCTGTTACCACTCGCACTGCATACGGAATCACTAACGCTGTGTGAGCCATGAACAGAGCAAGTGAGACGGTGAAATCTAGTGGAATCACTAAGTAACGCAACAGTCCAAGCCCCACAATAATACCTGGGACGATGATCGGGGCTGCGACGATCATTTTGACTGTCTCAGCAAATGGAATGCGATACCGGCTGAGTGCGTATGCTGCCGGGACCCCAAGCACCAAAGCTGTCAGCGTTCCAAACACAGCAAGGAACAAAGAGAGTGCAAAACTCTCTCGAAAACTCTCGACTTTAAAGACGGCCCAATACCAATTGAGTGATAATCCATCTGGAGGAAATGCCAAATTTTCCCCTGCTGATAGACCTGCACCAATGATTATAAAAAATGGCCCTATCAGGAAAGTGAGAGTCAGTCCAATGATCAGGAGGGATATCCATTTTCTCATCAGGGTCTTTCGTCTAAGGCGCTGCTCAGCATATCTTTCCCAAGCATGAAAACATCTTGTGAAAATTTTGATCTCATAGTTTCAAAAACGATATATAGAAGGCTGATTTTTGAACTGAAAAGGATGTTAATACTGGTAATTCCATTGACTAAGTTCTAGCTGTCGCAATACGTTTAAAGAGAAAATTGGCTCCAAAACTCATCGTGATCAAGATTGTTGCAATGATACCTGCAGAAACAAAGTCATTGGCTACATTTACTCTCTGATAAAGCAGTGTCTCAAGCATCAAGACCTTCGCTCCTCCGAGGATGGCAGGCGTGATGTATGCCGTGAGAGAACCTGTAAAAACGAGTGTTCCCCCGATGACAAGCCCTTCCTTGGTCAGGGGTAAAATGACCTTCAAAAAGACCTGCAGCCAGTTAGCCCCCAAAACTCGGGCTGCAGCGATTGCGTCACTTGGTAAGTTTTCCATAGCTGATACAAGGGGAATGATCATCAGCGGCATAAATAGCTGAAGTAATCCTAGGAAGACGGCTGTTTCTGTAAATAACAATCGAATAGGGGTGTTACTTAGTCCCAACCCGACGATGGCATCGTTGACAATTCCTGTACGTCCCAAAATGACGATCCAGGCATAGGTCCTTGCGACAGGGGAGATCATCAAGGGCAAAACTACTAACCCAAAGATTCGTCCACGATGTTTTGGAGGAAGATGAAATATAGAGAATGCCGTAGCATATCCGATAATGGAACTGACCCCAGCAACGAGAAAGCCAAGTTTGAGGGTTCGGAAAAAGACAGTCTGATTAAGAGGCTTGCTGATAAAGTCCGCGTAACCTTGCAGTGACCATGCATCATCGATCTTAAAGCCTTCCGAAAGGAGTACGAGAACAGGCAATAAGAAAAAGGTTGCCGTGAAAAGGGTTGCTGGGAGGGCAAGCACCAAGCCCTCTAAACGGTTTTGAAACACGATGGGAATTTTTAAGGAGATCTCGGAGTGATTACTCCGAGATCTTAGTTAGGTCTGATCAATTATCTATTTGATGACCTTGGTGTTCCAACGCTCAACCCAGCTTTCACGATTGTCAATGATATCGGCAGGGCTGATGATGTTGAGAGAATCAATTAGTTCAGCACCATAAGTTAAACTCTCAGCAACTTCATCTGATATTTTAACATTTTTATTAGCGGGACTATCGATCTTTGCGTTGGCAATGCGGGTCTGTGACTCCACGGAGAGCCAGTAATCCATAAATTGATATGCCAGTTCTTCATTGCCATTGTCCTTGGTCATGATCATCACGTTCATTCCGCCCGTTTGTCCTTCCTTCGGAGTAGCCCAAACGAAAGGTAGTGGGCTACTAGAAAATCTACTCCAAGCAAAGCGTCCAACTGGGGCTGCAATGACTTCTTCTTGATTCATCAACTGCGCAAGCTGAGAAGAGCGGACATAAAAAGTGACGATGTCATCAGCATTGGCACCAATGGTATCGATGGTTTCTTCAAAGCCGTAACCTCGGTGACCAAGTGCCTTGGAGAGCATGAAAAGGGTGAGAGGTCCCTGTGTACCAGTGATGTTCGGAAGAGCCACTCTGCCAGCTAGCTCAGGGGATAAGAGATCCTTCCAGCTGTTGATTTGAACCAAGTCGGAACGATAAACAATTGAGCTGGCGTAGAAGGTGTAGCCTACGGCCCAATTATCGCCAAGAGGATCTTTGGCGGCCTCATATAGATCTTTGTAGCTAGATAACTTGGAGACATCCAAATTCTTGAGAAGCCCCTTACGAGCCAAGGCCAGTGCATCATGAGACGAAATCACGGCCATATCAATTACTGGATTAGCTGCATTGGCTTCGATTTTGGCCATCCGCTCAACGCTGTTGCCAGTTTCGATTACCAGTTCGCAGTCACAAATCGCTTCAAATGGATCATAAAGCGCTTCTTTGTAAGCATCTTGGGCAAAAGAATAGACGGAGATGGTCAATTTCTTTTCTGCTGCGACTGCTGTATGAATCAAGAGGATCGCACCAATTACTGTAAAAATGAGATATTTCATTCAGCTCTCCTTGATATGTTGCCTGGACTTAGAATCGTCCTGAAAGAGTCGCCCTGGGGGCTGGTTTCGCCTTAATTACACTACGAGTATCGGTGTTTTACACCGGCCCTAACCTCCAAATTTGGAGAGTTGGAGGTGCAGTACACAAGAAAATCAGCATTGGTCAAGGGAATTTTTGAAGATAGAACCAGAGAATGGGGATTAAAGTTGTTTGGCCAGTTTAATGACCAGAGTATTTAGCAACATGCCCGCTGATTATTTTTCAAGGTCTCTTTTGAAGACTCTGGTAAGAGACAAGTTTTAGGATATCTAATGGTAGATTATACCAAACCAATCTCTTTCAAAAAACTCAGATTCCTTTTAGCAGAAGTGAAAGCTTGATTCGTTGATGCTCTTGGCATATCTTGTTCAATCACTCCAATTCCTTTGAAGTTGATTGTTTCAAGAACAGTCTTTAGTTCTCTGAAATCAATTATTCCATCTTCCAGATCACACATCACATCCAGATCAAAAGCTTGGTCTGAATCTAGGTTCTCATCAAGAACTCGTTTTCTGATATCACCATCAACATTTTTAAAATGAATATAAGCAATTCGTTCAGGATACTTGAGAAGAAAATCTAGCGCTGATCGGTTGCGTATTGCAGGACTTCCATTGGAATATGTATGATGACCGGTATCAAAACATAGATCAATTCCTGTTGCTTCCATCAAACTTTGGATCTCATTTTCATACTCATATAGAGATTTAATATGTGGATGGAAAACAGTTTTTATTCCATGTTCTTGGTGGGTAAATTCGGCCATCTCGCGAATAATCTGAAAAGACTTTTTTGATTGTGAAAAAGTCAAATCGGATTTTTTTTCACCGAATCGCCCAACATCAGATTCATCCATTGTCACAAGATATTTTGCATTCACCTGAACAAGCAGCTTACACAACAAATCCAACTCGTCACGAATAGTATCTAATTTGCTAATTTGATCGAAGGCATAGCAGGCAGTACCAGCGCAGACCCAAAGGGACCGCTCCTCAAGTTCAGTTAATAACTCCTTGTAGTTTGCTGGAAGATAGCCAACGGGGCCGAGTTCCAGAGCCTGATACCCAGCGGAAGCAGCCTGATCCAAAAAAGTACGCCAAGGTGTCCCTGATGGAGTTCCATCAGCATACCAGACTCCCCAAGAGCAAGGAGCAGTAGCTATAGTTACTTTCATACCGAGTTATATTTCTTTAAAGTTCTTATGATTTTCTGAAACAGATTTAAGTCTTCAAGGGAGTCCTGTAAACTTATTTTTGGTTTTCGCTTGGAGGCAATACAGTCATAGAATTCAAGTATTTCATTAGCAAAAGGATCCCGATAATCAGGGCCATAAATATTGGTCTGAGCTTTCCCCACAGTGTACTCAGCAACTTCTATGTAAAAGATTGATAGCGTACATAAGGTGTCTCATAATTTATTTTGAGCAGACGATTTCTCTAATAGATTTCACCGGCTGCTTCAAATTGAACAATTTCCTGGTTGTTTACTAACTCATAGGTTGCAAGAAATCCATCGTACTCTAGAACGATCATCATCAGTAGTTCTCCTAGATGAGATGCAGTTGCTGCCTTAACACTAATTGGAGATCCAAATAACTCGCGAACAGCAGAGAAACTGTCACAACCAAGACCGGTAAGCATCTGATAGGCGGTTCGCTGTTCTGAAGTTGTGCATCGGCCGAGTGCACAATCTGGTTGTTTGATACGCCGATTTTTTGATTCTTTGATTAAAACTGCAGGAATATCAACAAGTGAAAAGACCGGTCTAGTCTGAGCAATGAAAAAAAACCCTCACAAATGATTTCTCGGGAACGGAGGTATTATGTTTTCTTGGGGCTCACTTGCATCATTCTCTTTTCATGGAGAAACGATCCAGCATAACGACGCATGTAGCCAACCATTGTTATTTGATATTGACAACTCTCATCTATTTCAACTAGTTCTTCAAGTTGCTGGATATTCAGTGTGGCCGGTTTCTCAAAGTAAACATATTTCCCAACCTGATTCAGAGTGGATTTTTGACAAAGTCAACTTTTCAGGTGGGAGTGTAAAGCTGAAGACTTTTTTCGAAAATTTACATGATTCATGGACTGCAGCTCATTTTTATTCAGAACTCTACGACTGGATGCTGAGCAAAACCAGAACCCACTAGGTTGCTAAATACCCAAGTACGAAACATTTTGAACGGTCCCAGCATTACGAAAAGTATTGATGAACTTGGCTCGGATAGATTTTTTATTCAATGATTAGCCTTTGCATTACGAACTCAATTTCGGTCCTCCCTTCTGCCATAATCACTAATTCGTCTGTCAAAGGGAGAAATCTGGCCAGGCTCTTCCTAGTAGATCTCCAAAGCTTCCAATGCTGTAGCCCCTAGATTTACATTGCTGAGGTATTTTTGTTGCGTCTATTCGTAGTACTTTTTTGAGTTTTAGAGGATATGAAGTGTTTTAAGCAGAGTTAGTAATCCTTAACTTTGAAATGAGATTTCAGCCATATTTACATCTGATGTTTCTCCAGTAGATCATCAAAAACTATTTGATTAATTTTTGATGTTCTCAGACTTTTCATCTGACGCTAACGAGGCTACGTTTGCCTCCAAGTTCGTTCAATCTGCTCAGCGAACAAATTCTTCAAGAAAGACTTCATCATGACATATTTGAAAGCTGCTGATGGGACAACTGTCCAAAAAGTTAATATTGCCAATGGACCCTCAAGGGCTCAATTGATGAGTTATGGAGCAACATTAACAGAATTCAGGCTGGACGGAATCGCTTATTCCTTGGCCTTGGGCAGCACTGATCTGGAAAGCTACCAAGGGAAGATGCAATATTTTGGTGCTATTGTTGGACCCATTGCTAATCGAGTTGCACAAGGCAAGGCTCTACTTGATGGTCAAAGTTTAAAGCTGGCAGTGAATGAAAACGGTAATGCCTTGCATGGGGGACTTGAGGGAATCTCACAGAAAAACTGGCAGGTTAAGGAATTGGAACAGAATTGGGTCACCTTCTCTGTAAAAACCTCGGATGGTGAGAGTGGTTTGCCTGGACCACTTGAAATCATGGTGAGCTATTCGATTCAGAATGACGGTACACTCAAAATTGAGATTTCTGCAAAGAGTGAAAAACCAACTTTCTGTAATCCAGCTTTTCATGGGTATTGGTGTCTGAATGGTGAGGGTTTATCAGGTCACAAGCTGATGATTCATGCTGATCACTTCCTGCCAACTAATAAAGCCCTGATTCCAACAGGATATATACAGTCCGTAGAAGGTACTCCTTATGATTTGAGGCAGCCAATAGATTTACCTGCTGAAATCAGCCTGGATACAAACTTTTGTTTAAATGGGAGTGGTCTGCGAGAGGTAGCCACATTAGCAACAGACGAACTTGCAATGATTGTCGAAACGGATGCGCCAGGGTTGCAAGTGTATGACGCAGCGCGACTGGATACTTCCCCTGTTATTGGCCATTGTGGGAAGCCTTATGTTAGACATGCGGGTATTGCGATGGAACCACAAGTCTGGCCAGATGCTCCAAATCAGCCAAGCTTCCCATCAATCGCTTTACGTCCGGGAGAGCGTTTTAGTCAAACATCCTTCTTTCGCTTCATCCTCAAATAACTTCAAGGGTTGAGAAATTAAGCGGCAGTTTCAGGAATTCGAGCAAAGCGAATGTCCGTTACCTCTGCAACACGAACAGGGAGTCCTTCTTTTGCAGAGCAAATTGCAGCCATTGTGGTTTGCACATCTCGCATCCCGTCTTCTCCTGTGTAGCCAGGTTTGCGGCCACTGATGAGTGCATCAATTAATTCATTGATCTGGTTTTGATGCGCTCTACTGTAGTACGAAACCTCGGACTGCCAGATATCGTCACCACCCTCATCAAACCGAAAGGTCCTAGTTTCTTTATTCTTGCGATGAAGGACGAGATGTGTGCTTTCCCCCATCCATTGCAGTCCTCGGCCACCTTCACCCAGTACTTCTATCATTCCTTGGTCTCCAATCATGCTCAAACTGAAGCCATACATCGGGTCGAACTTCCCATTGAGTGTCTCTGCTCGCATCCAGACCCCTTGACAGGCAGGATCGTTGTATGTCCAAGTGATGATCGGGATGTCTCCAGAATCCTCCGGTTGGTAAACGTGGGTTTCTCCTTCATCGACACGATAAGCAGCCTTCATCCAGCTGATATCAGATTTTAAAGCATAGACTTCCTCAACTCTTGCCCCCATTAGGTATTCAGCTGTCGCAAAGAAGTGAACACAATGATCAAACATCCAAGGGAACCCCGCACCTCCAGCCTTTGTGGAATCGATCCGCCATCCACGATGATTATCAGTCACTGGACGGTCAGTCTCCAGTACTCCTGGCCTTTCGATCCAAGATCCAAATCGTTGGCGTATCTGCTGAGGCTTACCGATCTCTCCAGCTTCAATTAAAGCTCGTGCCTGTTTGAGCGAAGTCATGAAGATGTAGGACTCTCCCACCATTAGTGTCACACCCATAGATCGAGCGGCATCACAAACCTCCTGGCCCGCAGTCAACGTCAAACAGAATGGTTTTTCGCAGAGAATATTTTTCCCTGCCAAGGCCGCTGCGAGCGCCATTTGGGAATGTAAAATAGTTGGAGTGGTGATGTCTACGGTGTTGATCTCTTGATCCTGTAGCATCTGCTTATAAGAAGTGTAGGTTCTAGGAATACCATACTTAATCGCAATCTCTTTGCTGCGAGCTGCGTCTAGGTCACAGACAGCCAAGACTTCTGCATCGGGATGGGCAGAATAAGCCTTGAGATGACTTTCGCAGACCATGCCTAGCCCGACAAGCCCTACATTCACTTTTTCAACTTTCATTTTTTAATAAGATTCCGGTTGTCATTATAGGAACATGGAAGCAATTACACCTATTGGTCACTTCTTATACTATCGGTTTTTTGAATAATCGATACGTTCCGGCAAAATGATAATCAAATGTCTGAAATTTTGCTGAGACTTGCTAACGGTTTCACTAATTATGGAAATCAAAAGTTTGCTAGCTATTTGTGACAATCACTTGCCAAATCTATGGGCTATACCCATGAACCATTAGATAAGCCGATTGTTGGTGTCAGTTACACTCCAAGTGGCTTTAACAACTGCCATCGGCATTTAATTGAAATACTGGACGCGTTAAAATGAGAGCTACTATTTGCAGGTGATTTATCAATGCCTTTTCCAAAGGTAAGATTTTCTCAACCTAACCTCCATGCTCTTTTATAATCTGATGGCTATGGCCTTGGAGGAGCGTATCCAGATCCAGCCAATGGATGCCATTGTCTTGATGAGAGGTTGTAACAGAACAGTTCTTGCCTAATTCATGAAAGAAGTGTCGGCTGGAAAACCTGCAGTGCTGTTGGTAGCAGGGCAGATTATGAAAGGACGCTACTAGGGAGATCACTTCAGAGCCTAAAATGATTAAAGTAGTTTTGAGCTCAATATTGTGTAGAGACTATCTCCCAGCAGGAAATCAATCAGATTAAGGACAATTGCGATTACTTTTGAGCCATCGCAGTGATGGGTACGGTATCCATTACAGCATTGGTCAAGGAAACACTTGGGGGTGATGTTCCCATATACCACG
>DPLM01000078.1 GCA_003541985.1 Deltaproteobacteria bacterium
TGATTGGAGAACCAATTTTTGGTGATGACCTAATTCTGACAGAGGATGTCCTGGAGATGATTGAAGTCCAGGAAAGCGATCTGTGGTAAGCAATGATGCAGACTTCCGAAAGAGAGGTGAGTTATGAAAAATCAATCTCGTTCTCTGCGAAAATTTGGAGAGATGCTGTGGCAGCAGACGCTAGAGCGAATGCGCCACGGATGGACTCCCCGAAAACGAAATAGAGTAGAAAAATTACCTTCTGTCTGAAACTTGTGTGCGAATTTCCCCAACTGGTTCCTGCTTGATTCGCTTAACAAAAAAAGCGTTAGGCCCTTCGCAGTAGCGAGGTTCAAAAGTTTTAGCGAAAACAAACATCATAGTTTTCCCTCCTTTCATTTCCAGCACTTCGAAACGCCAATTTTCTACTTGATCAAGGAAATGTCGGTGCAATATCCGGTATTTCTCTGCTTCTCGCTGCAACAAATACATCGACGCCGGTGTCCATTCGTGTTCGACACTGCTCCCGTAAATTCCAGTTGGTTCGAATTCTGTCAGTTGGCGAATTGCTTCAGCACAGCGGTTGTCAGACATGCTATTTACTTGAGCAAACACCGGAGAAGCAAAAGCTAGACAGCAGAAGGATAACCAAAGTTTGGACATGGGCTTTCAAAAACTAATAGGTTCCACTTGTATTTGGTCCTTGTGCAACCGAATACGGTGAAAACTTGATGCAGAGTTCTCGTCAATCATGGTCGACGAAGCCGAATTGACAATGTGCAGTGAATGCGACGAATACTGCTGCACATGATGCCAGTTGTGATGAATGTGTCCATGCAGATACAGTCGAATCTTTGGCCGATTGCTCAGCCAGTACTGGACCTGCTCCAAGTTCAACAGTTCGTGTTTCGTGTCGTGTTCTCTGTCTGGAAAACTGATAGGGTAGTGGTTGACCAGAACAAACCGTGTATCTGTCGCTTGTTGTTGTATGTATTTGTCTGTGGCCTTCAGCGTTTCGCGCCGGACGCGGCCAGAAGCACTGTACCATGGTGTTGGTATTGCGCTGTGCCAACCAATCAAGTGCCAATTCTGATTCAGTCGACGGGTGTGAATTTCATTCTTGCCAAAGAAACTTCCAAAGTAGCTGTGGAAATTGTCTGATTCCTCGGTTTCGCTTACGTAATAATCATGATTCCCAGGAACAATACTAACTCTTTCTTGGTCCTTTAGCACAGGCCGCAAGGCCATCCGCGCTCGGGCAAATTCCTCAGGGAGTGCAAGTTGAGTGAGATCACCACTAATTACCAAGTGATCCCAGTCCATCTGTCTCAAAACTTCAATCAGTTGATGGTAGCGCTGTGCCGGATATTTTGAGCTCCGGTTCAGCCACCAATTTGTAGCCCCCAATAGTCGTTTGGAAAACCACTGGCCCCAATTTTTCGGGTATGTACTAAAGTGTAAGTCAGACAGATGCAAGATAGTTAGCGAATCAGTTGACACAATAGCCCTGCTGCAGGAGTTTCGGATTGCTTTCGGAACTGATCAATGTATCCTTGCAAACGAATCAGGAGAGGGGTTTTCAAATAGTCTGAATCACTAGGTTTCAGACGCCGCCACTTCCGCTGTTTTCAGCATTTGCCAGTTGATCTTGAACAGGCATGCCAGAAAAAAGCCAAAGCAATTTTGCCCCCGATCACTTCCCCTCTCATAATATTTTCAGTAATGGAGCCCAAAATGCGGAGAAATCCCTCCTTTCGACGCCGGTCCTCAGGAGCGTCAGCGAACCGAACTCGCCGAAGTTCGATAGCGTTTCGAGACCAAGTGCTAGGAAGTCACAGTTTGCCAGTACCAATCCAAAAGATGTTGGACGGAATTGAGCGACAGCTCGGAATTCGTGACTGGAATCTATCTACTTTGGCTGCTGTAGCCTTATCGCGAAGAGCCTGGATGATCCCAGTCTTGTTCGTCTTACTTGCTGGCTTTGTGATTGCAGCCGGTGGTGGCGGTGGAACTGTGGAAACAAACTTCCCAATAGCCCTAGAAGACTATAACGACCCAGAAGGAGGGGGAATCGGATCGATTTTGGCTTCTCGCATCGCAGAAAGTCCTTTCAATCTGGTAGGTTCATTGGTGTTCCTGTTAGCAATTTGCCACACTTTTGCGGCTGCTCCACTGACCGAGAAAGCTCACCACATCAAACACCACCATGAAGAAGAACTTCGCAAAGCAGGAAAGTCTGAAGAGTTCATCAAGAACAGCCCATCTTTTAAAGCTGAGTTGTTCCACTTTATAGGTGAAGTAGAGGCAATTTTTGGAATTTGGGTAATTGCGCTGATGGTTGCCATCATGGGTTTCTACGACTGGTCTACTTTCAAGGACTATATCGCTCACACAGTGATCTACATTGAGCCGATGTTTGTTGTAGTGATTATGGCTATCGCTTCTACCCGCCCAATCGTGAAGCTGGCTGAGCAAATTATGGGTAGAGTGGCTGCTTTTGGTCAATCTACAACTCAGGCTTGGTGGTTCTCTATTTTGACACTTGCCCCTTTGCTTGGCTCATTCATCACTGAACCAGCTGCAATGACAATCGCGGCTTTGCTACTAGCCAAGCAATTCTATGATTACAACCCGAGTCCCAAATTCGCCTATGGAACGATTGGGCTCCTGTTCGTCAATGTTTCTGTCGGGGGTACACTGACTCACTTTGCAGCACCACCAGTCTTGATGGTTGCTGCTCCTTGGGGTTGGGATATTGCCTTCATGATGGTCAACTTTGGTTGGAAAGCTGTCATCGGAGTTGTGGTAGCAAATATCCTCTACTACATCATTTTCAAGAATGAATTTGCCAACCTAAAGAAGTCGGACTCTGGTGAATCTGCAGACACTCCTGCCAAGTGGGAAGATCGTGAAGATCCTATTCCAGGTTGGGTCACAGTCACTCACCTGCTCTTTATGGCCTGGACAGTCTTCAACGCGCACTATCCACCACTGTTCATTGGGGGCTTCCTCTTCTTTATTGGCTTCACCATGGCGTCCAAAGCCTACCAGAACAAACTAGAGATCAAGGGGCCCTTGTTGGTTGGTTTCTTCCTGGCTGGTCTGGTAACCCATGGTGGGGTTCAGGGCTGGTGGATCGCGCCTGTACTGCAAAGCTTGAGTGAACTACCTTTGATGATTGGAGCAACCATTCTGACAGCATTTAATGACAACGCCGCCATCACCTACTTGAGTACACTGGTACCTGGCTTCACCGATGGCCAGAAGTACGCAGTTGTCGCGGGTGCCGTAACAGGTGGTGGTCTGACAGTCATCGCCAACGCTCCAAATCCTGCTGGGCAATCCATCTTGTCCCGCTACTTCCCTGGTGGTGTGAATCCAGCCAACCTCGCTATGGGTGCGGCTATTCCTACCGTGATTATGGGTGTGAGCTACATGGGCTTCTATTACCTACTCGGCTGATTCCTTTCCTTGTGCAGCAGATCCCTCACTCTCAGTGACAGGATCTGCCGTCTTCGCCAGATTCACTTGCGCTCCCTGCTAGCTTTCGCTAGGTTAATTCATATTTTCTTTCAGAATTTATCTACTCTCATGGAGATGACATATGAAGATTTTGACAGGTCTCTTCCTCCTAGCCCTAGCTCTTGCAGGTTGTACAGAAGAAGCTCGTAACCAGTTTTTTAGAAGTGCCGATAATGTTCTGGGCAAAGACTACAAGGTTAGTTACGTCGATGAAGGACAGGTCGTTAAGTCTTGGACGATCAAGGATGGTAAGATTACCAGTGGTGAGAAAGAGGATGGAACACCGACAGGTTACTATTATTTCTGGAGTGAAGAAACTGGATATGTCCAGGTGCCAATCGATCGAACAATCGTAGAAGAACTACGAGATAGCAAGGCAATTGCTGCACAATGAGAAGACGTCCGTGCGTACTGCACGGACGTCAGAAGGTTGGCAATCAGCTGTAAAGAATGCCTTGTTTACGGAAATGCTTTAGGGTTGCTGACTCTCTCAGATCTCCTG
>DPLM01000237.1 GCA_003541985.1 Deltaproteobacteria bacterium
GTGACGGCACCCCACAACCGGCAGTATATTTTCCTGAGGGTCGACTAGCAAAAGAGGATGAACTGAGAAGCGCTATCGACAAAGCAAGACTCGCTTACGTTGAGGAATCACCCGTCAATTGGTGTCCACAACTGGGCACAGTACTTTCCAACGAAGAAGTAACGAAAGAGGGCCGCAGTGAACGAGGGAATTATCCTGTTTATCGGCGACCACTTCGCCAATGGAACCTCCGAATCACCTGTTACGCAGATAGATTGATTCAGGATCTGGGGGATGTGAACTGGCCCAATGGCGTCACGGAAATGCAAAAGGCTTGGATCGGCAGAAGCCAAGGGGCTCGTATTGAATTTCCAGTGCAGTTAAATAACGGAGAGCAGAAGCGTGTCGCCGTATTTACAACCAGACCAGATACACTTTTTGGAGTGACATATCTCGTGCTGGCACCAGAACATCCTCTGGTTCAACAGGTAACTGCTAGGGAACAAGAGTCGAGGGTAATCGCTTTTCAAAATGAATCAGCAAGAATTACATCGATGTCCGCTGGCGAAGATCTAGAAAAGAATGGGATTCCCACAGGTGGATTTGCATTTCACCCAGTCAGTGGGGATCAAATTCCAATATGGATTGGTGACTACGTTTTGATGGAATATGGTACAGGCGCTGTGATGGGGGTTCCTGGACACGACGAACGTGATTTCTTGTTCGCCAAAAAATATGATTTACCCATTGTACCTGTTATTCAACCACCATCGAGTTGGCTCAGGTCAGAAACTCTTAAGAGAGAAGCAAGCGGTTGGACTGAGGAACAACTACTGGATCTGTACCGCCTATCCCCAACAGAATTTCAAACTTCTTACACTGGGCCTGGAACCTGTTTCCAATCAATTCATAAGAATTTGAGTATTGATGGACTGGACAATGAAACTGGGAAGTTGAAAGTCGGTGAATGGCTCGTTGAAAAAGGATTAGGACGGCCACAAGTAACGTATAAATTGCGTGACTGGCTCTTCAGTCGACAACGATACTGGGGAGAGCCCTTTCCAGTCGTTTTTGATATCGAAAATGACCTACCCTATCCCCTTGATGATTGTGAGTTACCAGTTCAACTACCTGAACTTGATAACTTTGAACCCAAGGGAAGTGAAGATCCAGATTCGCTACCTGAGCCACCCTTGGGTCGCGTGAAAAACTGGGTTAACGTTTATGGTGTGATCCTACCTAATCAATGTGTCCGTCTAGTCAGTGAGGAAAAAGCATCACAAAGTTTTCTTGAAGTTGAGGGTGAACGTCTACCCGTTCAGGTTTTTCAGAGAGACATGAATTCCATGCCCAACTGGGCTGGATCCTGTTGGTATTACTTACGTTACATGGACGCTCGCAACGATCATGCTATGGTAGACTCTAATATCGAACGCTATTGGACCTTGGATGGAAGTTCGCCAGAACATAACCCAGCTGGTGCAATTGATCTGTATGTGGGAGGAACAGAGCACGCAGTACTACACCTTCTGTATTCACGCTTCTGGCACAAAGTGCTTTATGACCTTGGACATGTTTCAACTAAAGAACCCTTTCAACAATTATTCAACCAGGGAATGATCACAGCCGATGCTTACAAGGATTCCAGAGGGGCCTATGTTGATATCCATGATGTGGAGGTAAAACACATCAATGGTATTGCCAGGGCATTCCACAAACCCACCGGAAATGAGCTCGAAATTGATCCTGGGAAAATGGGGAAACGCTATAAAAACGGTATCCCTCCTGAGGAAATTTGTGATCTTTACACTACTGACACCTTCCGATGTTACGAGATGTATCTGGGGCCCCTCGATGCTGGGAAGCCTTGGAAGCAGGCATCGATTATTGGAATTCAACGTTTCTTGGCTGGAGTGTGGAATCTTATGGAGATCACCCTACCAGATGCAGAAGTCAGTGTATCCACTGAACTTGAGCGAATGATGCACAAAACCATCCGCAAAGTAACCGAGGATGTTGGTCGTTTGCGCATGAACACTGCCATCGCTGCGCTGATTGAATGTAAAAACGAATTTGCCCGCCAAGAAAAACTACCCAAAAGTTTTTTGAGAAATCTAGTCCTTTTAACCTCACCGTTCGCTCCCCATCTTGGGGAAGAAATGATGTCTATTCTCGAACCAAAAGAGCATTCAGCCCAAAAGTCCGTTCTCCATTACAATTGGCCAAACTTCGATCCTGAGAAGTGCTTAGAAGCAACCATTGAAGTGCCATTGATGGTTAATGGAAAAAAGAGAGATGCTATGGTAGTAGCGTTAGATATCAATGAGGAGACTCTTAAAGAGATGGCGATGAGCAACGAAAAAGTACTATCTCACCTCAATGGCAATTCACCAAAGCGGGTGGTGGTTGTCATGCAACCCAACCGCAAGTTGGTGAACATTGTTGTCTGATCAGGCAACAACTAGTGAAGCTTCGGGGAAATGTTCTTCAAGGAAGCGTGTAAACCTCTTGACTGAAATGGGCATCGAGGTCTTCAATTCTGGTGCGAATAGAGAAACTCGATACTCCTCTAATAGCCAGAAGAACTCATATAGATTCTTGCGTTGGTTCCAATTCAACTCCATCAACTTCAACTCTTGGTAGACCTCAAGCCAAGGCCGCAACTGTAAGTTTTTCTCTTCATCCTTGACTGAATTATGATCCAGACGTTCTGCGCGAACTCTAATTCCTTTCAAGTATCTTTGAACATAAGCCCAACGCAAGTAAGGCAATTTTGCAACAAAATTGTTAGGCACTAGAGTTTGTAAATGATCCTGCAAACAACTAAGATCATTTGCACTTTTACTGTATTGGCGAATAGTGTCACGGGTCTTATGTTCTGCCTGCAAAAGCAATCGCAACTGCTTAGTGTAACGTGAAAATAGTTTTGGCAGTCGATGCTTCGCTAATTTGAGCTTTTCCAAAAATTCGTCTTCAGATTCCAACCACTCAAACTCAAACAAATAA
>DPLM01000376.1 GCA_003541985.1 Deltaproteobacteria bacterium
GCACCCCTGGGATGGAGGTAGTCGGCTGAGGTTGCAATAGCTCATTGCTGCAGGCTTTTGGTAGTCGGTTAGGTCTTAACCAACAAGTTAAATTTATAATTTGAGTAAGTTTTGAAATTTTGACTTTGATTTTTTTTTGAAGCATAGTCCGATTATTTATTTTAAAAGGAGAGCCATTTTCAACGAAGTTGAATCTCTCGGCACCAATCGGTACAAGTTTTTCTATATCTTTTTCCAAATCTCCCGATTTTTGTAATCCACCACTATCTTCAAGAGGAACTGATGAAGAAACTACTGAAAATCTGTGCAGCTATCTCTGTAAGTTCGGCTATTTTTGTCGGGCAGGTGGTCGCTCAATCTGAAAAAGTACTGAAGTATATGGCCTGGTCAAATTCCGAACTGGAATTGGAACAGCCTATGATCGCAGCCTTTGAAGCAGCCAATCCCGGAGTGAAAGTAGAATCTAGTGCCATGCCTCCCAAGGAGTATTGGCCTCGACTCTCAGCGTTGGCGGCAGCAGGTGACCTTCCTGATGTATTCTGGATGTCCTCCGGATTCATTCAGTCCTGGCAAGCAGATGGTCAGATCGACAACATTGCTGATAAAGTTTCAGGAATCAAGGAAACAGAGTGGTATGGTGGAGCTATTTCAGTAGCTCGACTTTCTGGCGGGGTCTACTCTTTCCCAAAGAACTGGGTTGCGCCCGTACTCTACTACAACACCAAGATGTTCGATGCAGCTGGTCTTAAATATCCAAATTCTAATTGGAGATATAATGACTTCCTAAAGGCAGCCAAAGCACTTACATTGGACACCAACAACGACGGAACTCCAGATCAATATGGTTACTGGGTTTATGGCAGATACGCACACATTGAACCCTGGATCTTTCGGAATGGTGGCCGATTGCTCAACGCAGATCGTACGAAGTTAGAGCCCAATGCAGCAGCCTTGGAAGCCCTTCAGTTTGTGACCGATCTGGCAAACGTACATGGGGTCGCTCCGAAGCCGGAGATGATGGATGGGATCCGACAAAAAGATGTCTTCCCGATGGGTATGGCCGCTATGTGGGTGGATGGTTCCTGGAATATTGATGGTGTGCGCAAAACTGCTGGGCCTGATTTCTCATTCGGAATTTCGCAAATTCCGATGGGACCTTCTGTCAGTAAAGGAAATGCTGTTGGCTATGCATGGTCCGACATGATGGCCATTGCACCTACCAGCAAGCAGCGTGACTTGTCTTGGAAGTTCATCGAGCACATGACTGGGCCAGGTAACCAGGTTGAAAATTTTGGGGGAGGGAAAGTGCCAGCTTATCGTCCAATTGCTGAGAGTGAAGCTTGGTTAGAGCGAGATCAGTATCCCAAGAACAAGGAAGTTATTCTGGAGATCGGCCTCGGACAAACCACAACTTCCTTCACTCCAAGCTGGAGTAAGTGGCGTGGCTACGCGGCATCCGCTGGTGGGGGAATGAACGGTGAGCTGGATGAAGTATTAAATGGTCGTAAGAGTCTGCAGGACGCGGTCGATGCCTTTGTCAAATACGGCAACTCGGTACTTGCCGGAAACTGAGCTGAATGATCACACTGGCAGGAGTATCGTCTTGGATCTCCTGCTCTTTCTTTGATAACCTCAAATGAATGCTGTTCAACGTCATCACCTGCGCATTGCCTGGTGGATGATCTTGCCGTGTACGATCGGATTAGTTTGCTTCCGGTTGTTTCCAATTCTTGCTTCCTTCCTGATCAGCTTCACAGACTGGAACATCATCGGTGTTCCTGAATTCGTTGGTCTAAATAACTACATTCAAGCTTTGAACTCGCCTTTGGGTGTCAAGGTACTGCTGAACACCTTCCAATATGCCTTGGTCTATGTTCCCCTGGTGACGGCTCTGGGATTTTCTCTAGCCTTACTGGTAGATACAGGTATCAAGGGAGTGGTCTTTTTCCGGACTCTCTATTTTCTACCTTTCATCACTGCCACAGTAGCCATAGCGATCAGTTGGAAATGGATGTTTGCAACTCGTTTTGGCATTCTCAACGCCTTCCTGTCCTGGCTGCATCTCTCAGATCCCATCGCCTGGCTGAGTAATCCCAATGTGGCTCTAATCTCTGTTGCAGTGGTGATGGTCTGGAAGGATACAGGATTCTACATGATCTTGTTCCTAGCAGGTCTCCAGACAATTGATCGAACCCTGATTGAAGCGGCAAAGTTGGATGGAGCAAACCGCTTTGCTGTCGTCCGGGACATCATCCTGCCCCAGTTAGCACCAATAACGTTCTTCGTGGTGCTGATTGCCATGATTAAATCCGCGCAAACCTTCGAAGCAACTATCTCTCTGACCAATGGAGGCCCCAATAACGCCTCTACAACGCTCGGGTATGCCATTTACCAGAACGCCTTTGTGCACTTTGATATGGGACTAGCTTCTGCCCAGAGCTGGGTGTTATGTTTGATTGTTGGAGGAATTTCTTTGTTGCACTATCGTTTACAGCAACGAAAAACATGAATTCTCGTTCTATCTCAGCGCTGTTGATCTATCTAGGACTGCTCTCTTATGCGGCTGTCACCCTCTTTCCACTGTTGTGGATGGTGATCACCGCAATGAAGTCAGGAAGAGATTTGTTCCGACTGCCCCCAAGCCTAGTGCCAGATCTTTTGGTGGCTGGAACTCCTTTCGTAAATTTTGTGGCAGTGTTTGAAAAATCAGGTTTTTTGGGAGCAGTACTGAACTCGACGCTGGTGGCCACTCTGGCAGCAGTTGGACAGTTGATCACCTGCTCAATGGCGGGATTTGTCTTTGCGAATCTGCGTAACCGGGTTTTCACTGGAATTTATGTGCTATTGCTAAGCACCATGTTTTTTCCTACTGAAGTAACTCTGATACCAGAGTTCTTACTTTTTCGGCAACTCGGATGGTTGGACACTCTGCTGCCACTGATCGTACCCTCCTTTTTCGTTGGAGCCTTCGGAACCCTGATGATGACTGAATTCTTCAAGAGCATCCCATTTGAAATCGAAGAAGCAGCTATTCTGGACGGAGCAAGCTCTTTTGGCATCTTCAAGGATATCTATCTACCTTTTGGTGCCCCTGCTATTGCAAGTCTATTTCTGGTTGCCTTCATTGCCAACTGGGATGAAGTCTTGCGGCCAGTGATCTTCAATAGTTCTCCGGAGGTAAAAACCCTACCGCAGTTTCTTTTGGATTTTGTGGGTCAGTACGAATCACAGTGGACAGTATTGTTGGCTGGATCATTCTTGGCAACCCTACCGTTAATCATGATCTACGTCGGTTGCC
>DPLM01000198.1:0-9476 GCA_003541985.1 Deltaproteobacteria bacterium
TGCTTGATCATTTTTTGTCTCCAATACTAATTTAGTAGTTAGGCCCACCTCTTAAAAGATTTTCTTAAAAGCTATGGACTGTGATGTCATTACTAATTTCATCAACAGAAGATTTCAGTAATGAGTGGAGTGCTTTGTAATACAAAAACTTTTTTTCTTCGATCGAATAATAATAAAAAGTGATGCTATAAAATATTCTAACTGTTCTTACTTCACACGAAAAATGAGCATCGTTTGGTCATCTTTAAGGGGTTCAGTTCCACGATAATTTTCGATGGCAATAGATATGTTGTTAGCGACTTTCTGTGGCGAGTGATCACTCCAAATTTGCAAAGACTTTGTTAGTTGATGCTTTCCAAATAGCTTTGGATTTTCCCCTTCATTCATCACGTCGGTGATACCATCGGTATACATCACAAAGATCTGATCCTGCACCGGTATTTGACATGTTTTGAACGCATAATTGAGGGGCACTCGCACACTCCCTACGGACTTTCGGTCACCCTTCAATTCCTCAACTTGTCCATCTCCAGAGATCACTAGCATGCTGTTTCGGGCACTTGCGAAAGAAAGTTCTTTCTGATCACGATGGTAGATGCAGATGCTGCCATCGAAGCCTTCATCTGAAGTTGATTCGGCTTTATCGTGCTGATTCAAAATATTTTTGATCAATTGATGGACAGTGGTAAGGTATTGTCCCGCCGTCTTCACTGCTGGATCGTTCATCGCACGGTCAAATGCAGCGCTTGTGATCGTCGAAAGTAGCGCACCTGGAACACCGTGTCCTGTGCAGTCCAACACGGCAATCACTACGTCATCTCCAAGATCTTCCAGGATGTAGATATCGCCACCAACAATATTCAGCGGCTTCCAGACAATACTCACATCTAAATCAGAAGGAATTTTCTTTGGCAGCAAAGCGTTCTGAATACGGGAAGCTGAGCGAATCGACTTGTGGATCTCCTCACGAGCTTCTTCGACAAGTTGTCGCTGACGAGCTACTTCCTTCGTGAGGTTATTGCTGAGCTTGGCCTTCAGATTGAGACGTGCAATCTGTTTGCTCAGTTGCTGAACCTCGGCCAGAGCTAGAATTTTTTCCGTTACCATTTTGGCAAGCCCACTCAGTAGTTCCATCTGTTCTGAATCTGGGCTGGTTTGAGGGGCACTGCTGATGCCGAAGAGCGTTCCGATCGCTAATCCCTCCGGATTAATGAGAGGTACTCCCGCATAGAATCGACGTTGAATCTCCAAGTGGTTTTCAGTGCCATCATTGCGTTCGTCTTTCTCCCAATCCTCAATAATCAAACTGTCTGGCAAGCTCATGGTAAGATTGCAGATAGATCCGGCCCTCGGAGTCTCTGTCTTATTCAGTCCAGTTTCAGCCAGGAAATGTTGTCTGGTTTCATCAAGAATTGAGATACCGGCTGCTTCTACACTCAGCAAATTCTTAATCAACTCAGGTACCACCTGAATTTCGCTTTTGCGCAGCTTGTCCAGATTGCCAAGATTTGAGATCGACTCCAGGCGTTTGATTTCCTGCTGCTTGAGTAGCGCAGCATGATCCAGTTCAGTTTCCATAACCCTCTCAGTACTCTAAAGCTTATAAAGCAATTTTAGGTTTCCGTTGAATTTGCAACTAGGTGTCTCGCCTGCCTCAGTAAATCCTGAAGCGCTGTGCTGACCTCTAGGGAGAGTTGGCTGGGGTCAATCTCCAAGTCCACACCCGGGGCATGAAGAGCTAATGCCTGGGTGTGGTCCTGCTCAATACTCTCTTGGACCACATATGTCTGGATCGGGCGAGCAAAGCCCTTGACCTGGATCACCTCCTTGGGAACACAGTTGAAGTGATCCTGTACCAGCAGCATTGTTTCTTCACTGATCAGTACTTCCCCTAGCTTGGCAGCCGATTCGAGTCTAGACGCCAAATTGACGTGATTTCCGATCGCCGTGTAATCCAGCCGATTTTCAGAGCCGAAGTTTCCGACCGTGCAGATTCCCGAGTTGATCCCACAACGAATTCGGAAAGGACGGGAGACTCCCATAGTACGTAGGGTGGTGTTAAGATGATCAGTCTTGCTCTGCATCTCCATCGCCATGGCCACACAGCGGTTGGCGTCTTGTTGCGGACCATCTGTCTCAGGATCTCCGAAAAAAGCCATCACGGCATCACCAATGTATTTGTCAATGGTGGCCCCATGAGAGATTGCAATCTGAGCCATCTCGTTCAGATAGGCGTTCAGTGATCGAGTGAGTATTTCTGGTTCAAGTTGGTCGGTTATTTCAGTGAAGGATGCAATATCAGAGAAGAAGACCGTTAGGAACTTACGGTCCGCTCCTACCCTTACTTCCGCTTTACCTGAAAAAATCGACTCATAGACTTGTGGAGATAGGTACTTGGAAAGCTTGACGGAGAGTGACTCTAGCTTCTCGTTTTGATCGCTAAGGGTGGCGTTGAGGAGTGATTGCTCATCCGAGAGTCGGCGGATTTCAGCTTCACTGCGATCCGACATTTTTATCAGTCTACGTGTACGTTTAAGTAATTTTTCATAGCCTTTAATCAAAGCCGAAAAAGCATCTGGTGTCAGATCTTCTGCTTGAAGATGTTGCTCCGCATGCTCTAGGATTTTTTTTTCTGTAGCAAATAGATCACTGTTCATAACTGATCCATACACTGAAACAGTAGATGATCATAATAGATTGGGCCGAAAACAGAATACTGTCACATCGTCTAATACTGCGTTTTCCCCGCGGTAATCAGACAATCTCGTAATTAATTCATCACAAATTTTTTGAGCTGTATCTTCCTTGTGCGCCAATAGGAAATTTTCGAGCCTCTGTTTGCCAAAGCACATCCGAGTTTCATCGCCCATCTGATCGATGACACCATCTGAAGCCATCAGGAATGTGTCTCCAGTTGAATAGGTTATTTCAATTTCATCTCGGAAAGGGCGTTTTCGAGCTGTATCATAGCCAATAGATTTTCGGGCTCCGGAGATTTCGGTCACTCCACCACCATTCATATGAAACAGAGACATTTTGGCTCCCACAAAGCGCAGGCGTTGCTCACTAGGCATCAAGTAGCAGAGCCCAAAATCGAGACCGTCTCGATTCTCTGCATCACTTCTACCAAGTTGAGCTCTAAGGCTAGCATCGAATTGCCTTAACAAATCATTAAGATCCGAAAGATCATTTTCACGCACAATGCGGTTGAGGGTGGAAATGGAGACAAGAGACATGAATGCTCCCGGAACCCCGTGACCTGTACAATCACCCAGACCCACAAGGTATCCGTTATCTTGTGGCTGGAACCAGTAGAAATCACCTCCAACTACATCACGTGGTTGCCAAACAACCCCGAAGTCCTCCAAGTGATCCTGCAGCGTTGTACTGCGAGGTATGAATTCACGTTGAATGCGGCTTGCGTAGCTGATGCTGGAGACGATATCTGCATGAGCATCAGCCAAATCCTTGGTACGCTCTGTTACCAATTGTTCGAGATTCGTGTTGATTTCTCTCAACTGTTCACGAGCTTCTTCGACTTGCTGGAGATACAGAGCGTTTTTTAGAGAGACGGCACCCAAGTTGGCTAAAGTTGTGACAAGTGTCTCATCCTGCGGATTATAGAAATTAATTTTCTTGCTTTCGATCGAAAGTACCCCAAGCAAACGATCTTCTGCCTTCATCGGGATAGCCACCTGACTTTCTGCGTCAGGAAGTCCCACGATTTGTCCCGCAACAGCTTCAGCTCCTGTGTTTTTACTAATTGCCTGCATGTACTTGCGTTGGGCTCCTAAATTGGCCATACGCATCATGCGTTGCTTTTTAGCGACCATCCCAATCACGCCCATCCCAACTTTGACCGTCTTACCGAGATTATCTACCTCGTAGCCATGCGTAGCTACAACTTCTAGTACTTCTTCTTCGGGCCGTAGTACCAACAAAATACTATGCTGAAAATCGAAGTACTCCTCCATTAGTTTGAGCATCAGCAAAGCAATCGTTTTGACTTCATTTGAAGCGTTCAGAGCTACTGCTACCCGCTGGACAATTTCCAGTTCCTTGGTCTTGCGCTCCAGCCTCTCTTCAAGATTATCTTCCATGGGAATTTAAGCTACCTGAACAATCGATTCTACTTTGTATACATCAGCCCCCAAAAGTTTAAAAATACCTGACATTCCAGTCATTGAAGCAATTGCTTCAAGCTGCATATCCATTTCATCGAACAGCGCTCCCTCTGTCTCAGTACGTTCATAAGAAATAATCAGGTCATAGGCAGATCCATTTTCAGGACTTATAATCATTACTGCAGCTTTTGGGTTTTCAGAAATGTTGCGCCTTGTTTTATTAAAAAATTGATGAGATAACGCCACGTGTTCATCATCAACATACCAAACTTGACTAACCACCGTTGCGTTTGGCTCTCCGGCTGCCGAGCATGTTGTAATGCAGGCGGGAATCAGACCTTGCAGAGCAGGCAAGTGTTCTTCTTTGATCATAGTTGTATCCTCATCAGGAAATGGGTTTGCCAGCTTCAGGGCCGGGAGTCTGGTTGAATATTTGCTCCAACTCAATCGTGATTCCTGTGTCGGCTACACGTCCCCAAATTTTCTTTGGGATATCTGGCGACAATCCGAGTTCAGTCAAAGTCTGAATGACTTGATCACAGTATTTTTGAGATTGAGAAACATCTGCTTCAGAGAGAGGAGCCACGCTTATTACATCACCTTTAACTTGATAAGCCTCGTGACTCGGAAGTGCTGAGTAAAATACCGCTCTCTTTGAAGTTTCACTATCCCTCACAACATTTTTACAAAAGTTTTTTTGGACAAAAATTGTAAGAGTACCTTTCGCTAAATTTAACTTAGCACCATGGGCAAAATTCTGTGATGGCAATAGGTCACTATTTGCAGAGCCTATGTGTTGGATACCGTTCAAAAGGACATCCTGGCAATTTTGTGGAATCTCCATCCATTCCTCCTAAGTATTTTATGACATGAGCTATTTATTTGCATTAGCCTTAAGGCTCCTTGATCCAGACCTTGAAGACAAATAATAGTTCGTTAGATCCAACAAAATCAAATTCGAAGCGATCTGCTTTGCGTGCCATTTCAATAAAACCCAAACCTGCCCCTTTGCTACCTTCTGGGGGTCCTTCGCGTAAACGTTGCTTGTAGGCCTTGCGCAGTTCCTTGCTATCCATCGCTTTCAATTCGGCTAGATTCTGCTGCAGACCCTCTGCATGTTCTTTATCCATTGGGTTGATTGCTTCAATCAGGAACCCCTCGTCGGCTCGGCTGATGGCCACAGTTCCGGTTCCTCCCTCCGCGATACGGTCCTTCGAATAGCGAATCACATTCTGAGCTTGCTCAACGAAAATGCCAAAGACCCGCTTGGTAATTTCAGCATCATCCTCCATCTCGCTCATTTGCTCCCGAACAATGCCAGAAAAGGTCGACAACACATCTTCTGAAAGGAGCCCAGAGTAGCAGAAGAAGGTCCTACGCTGTTCTAACAGTTTGTGGAAATCCTGAGACTGCATGGAAACTCTCCCTTGGGGTTAATTCAGATTTCAACAAGTTGATATTGAGCGTGTTCGAAGTCTTCCTCGAAATCCTCTCCGGCTTCCTGCATGGAACTATCATCAGTCCGGTAGCACCAATCAATGGATATCTGCTTGCCAACTTCAGCGGCTTCCTCCAATTCTTCGAAGAAATCAAAGAGGAATTTTGCAGAAGAGCTATTGAAGTAGTAAAGTTCAATGCGCACCTGAAAGGATTCGACGCTTTCAAGCTGATTTCGTAGAGCTTGCATCACTGGCTCTGCAAAAGCAGTGATGTCTTCTGGATAGCACTCACCTTTCATTTCAATTCCTGTTGAAGAAACCGAGACGGCCGGGGTTCGATTCGTTGCGTCTAGCTGCATACGATCACTCCAATTTCTGGAAGGTTATTTTGTTTCGTGCTTCTTGTAGGTAGCCTTTGCTGAAATTGCAAACCCTAGTTGCAAATAAAAGCTCGACAGGTTCAGTTTTTTGAGATTTCCTACCCTATCGGAGTCTGGTCGTCACGTTGGTGGGCTTCCCCTCTCTAAGATCGGAGGGCTGATCCAATTTCATTGGTCAACACGTCCGAAGGGGTTTGCTCAAGATGCTGCAACATAGCTTTGAGGCGATGTTTACCGAAAGAGAAACCTTCTGCATTGCTCTGATCAGAGATGCTATCACTGAAAAAATATAAGCGACTTCCTGTAACGAAAATCAGAGTGTGTTCATCCCAATGCTTTAGCATGGAAGGTTGGCCCAAGATTCTGCGCTGAGGTCGAATCTCTTTGATGAATCCACCTTGATGCTGCACCCAAAGCGGTCTTCTAGCACTGGCAACTTTCAGTTTTTTTTGCTGGTGATCTAGGCAAGCAGAGGACACCCTCCGCACCACTACTGGCAAACTTGTCCTTCTCTGCTTTAAAGATTTCTCTGAGGTATTGATCCAATTGCTCCAGCAAGTGAGCTGGTGACAGATGGTTGGGGGTTAGCCCCCAAACGTTGCAGGCCAGAGAGCAAAACCGTGGTGATGAAGGCTCCTGGCACTCCATGCCCCGTGCAATCAAAGAGCCCCAACGAAGTGTGGGTTTTATCGTAATTCAACCAGTAACAATCACCTCCGATTAGTTCCATCGGTTCGAAAAGAATAGAGATTTTCCCAGTATCGTTGTTGATTTTATCGAGATCAGAAAGCAAAGAATGTTGAATTCTTCTGGCCGCTGTGATGCTATCCTACATCTCTTATTGCCTTCTTCGCAAACTACCTAACGATCAGTGACTTCTGTCAGTGTCTGCAAATCCGAAAGAACCTCATCAACATGGGTAAAGATATTTACAGGGTTGTAGACTTTGTGAAGAATACCCTCTGGATCTACCCAAAAAGGATTGTCGGCTTGCTGCCATACTGAAACTGCCAAATCTCTTTGAACCTGTATATTGAGAAATCATTTCGAGGTCAGGTTCAGCCAGCAAAGGAAGGGTTAGATCATGATTCTTTGCAAACTGAGCATGCTGCTCTGCGTTATTAGAACTAATTCCAAATGGCATAGCAGTTAGTTTTTCAAACTCTGCACGAGAGTCTTTATTTGAGTCGTTCAGGCGAAAGTTTCAATGGCTATTCTGCACGTCTGATTACTCAAGTAATCTTCGTTCAATTCGACTCTTTGATACCAGACAGAGCATGTAGAGAATAATTCCGTAAAAAAGCGTGATTAGTGAAATCGCTACAGCTGGGAAGAGAGAGTCTTGGCTGAGGACACTCTCCATCTCTCGAAGCGTCAGGATTGCTCCCACAAAGGTCCCCAGAATTCCCCAAATTAAGGAAAGGGTTCCGAGATCTCGCAGACACAACTTAGTGGGTTCTAATTGACTTTTATCTATGTTCTTGACACTACCAAGCAGGGCTTTCCAGCTATTACCATAGCTCTTCCAGCCGTGTACAGATACTGAGTAGTAGACAGTGGGCAAGACAACAATGATCAGTGAAGGAATATCTAGGACATACTGGATTTTTTCGGGCATCAGCGCCAAACGCATGAAATCAAACGTACAGGCAATGAAAATCAGTGCAAATCCAAGTAAATGAGCTATTACCATCATCCTTCCCCCTTTTGATTGAAAATGGATGTGACGGCTTTTTATTGCTCCATCACTACAGGGCCCGAGACTGGGTCAGTTACTCCTAGCTCAGGGTTGATCTCATCCAACATATGCCGAACACTATCCAGAAAGCCGATCATGGCAGGACGGGCATTGATCAGGGATTCCTGATTATCCCATTCGCCGACAGAATAGTAGGTAAATCCCCTGTTTGAATCAGCCTACCCATCTGGTATCCAGAAGGTCTTTCAAATGCAGCGAATTTGCTGACGATCGCATCTTTAAATTCTGGTTTGACCCGAAACCGGACGACGTTCATATGTTTCGACAACGCTTTCTCCTAATAGTAGTGGCCTCAAATTCCATTTACATATTTCGGAAAATCGGGTCCTATCTAATCAAATATTTTCTTGTCCCATCCAAAAATTCTAAATATTTAATTTAAATACATATTTATTTAGAAGGAGCCTGGTATCCACTAGAAACATCACGCGCCATTCTACAAGCCTTGACCCAGTCTTCGACAGAGAGCAACTGGATCGTATTAATTCTTGAACATCCACCGGAAGAAGCAACTTGAGCTGCAATTGCTGCTGCTGCAACATCATCTGGAAGTTCACAAATCACAATCGCATCATCTTCTCCAAAAGCCATCAGAAAGTGAAGCATCTTGCCACCAAAAGTTTCACAGGCCTTGGCAATCATTCCAGATCGATCAGTTGGATTTTCGACCATTGCTTTGATAGAAGCGGACGTGTAAGTTGCTTTGAACATGTAGAGTGACATCATCCCCCTATTTTTGTTGATCAGATAAAACCAGTCCACCCTGCAGCCGACTGGTTCATCCATTATTTATTCGGTGCCTAGTAGGCAGAGACCACTTTATTTGCAGTTTCCATCGCAGACGTCGTCGACCTGAGGTCAATGATTTTAACTCTTTCAAAGCCGGTAAAAGTCCCTGTGGAAATTGTCACAATTTCTACTGTGGCCATACTTTCTGCACTAACTTCCACAATGGCAACAATCTCATCGGATTTATAAGAAAATAGTTATCATCATATTCTGTAGATATTTTCCCTGCTAATGCTTTTTGAGCTTTTTCATTCAGTTCGGTCCAGTCTATTCAACATAGACATGCGCGTTGTCATCTGTTTGGTGGTAAGTCGGGCATCAAGAATAATATATATGGTTTCTGTAATGGTAGCCCATTCACCACCCATCTTTGGTTTTACAATTCCATTTAAACCAAGCCCTTTCAAAGTACTTTCTCGAGTTTAAACGAATATTCGATGCGCTGTTGGGAACATACTCATATCTTAACTACTTACTGAATTCACACTAGTATTAAACAATATATCAAATTGCATAGTAGTCTCCAAATACCATAGTTAAATTAACTGAATGTATTAAGATTCTTTACCAGGAGCTTTGTAGACTCCGGCAAACTTATTCATGGTACTAATAATCGTATCTAAATCAACAACAGGATAGAACATAATCTCTTCGAATACGCCAGACATCTGAACCACCTGCTTAAATCCTAGAGCAGTTGACCAATCGGGCACCTCGTCTACGCAGTAAGAGTCTCTGATAGAGTCGCAGCCGCATCGGCATCCGTTCCAACTGGAGTCACTTCCAAGTGACAGGTGCGATTCCATTGTTGGCAATATTTCATGACTGCCTGGTAATCATCCGTCTCCACTACCATGAAACCTGTACTGGATGGCTCATGCCGTACCATTTTTTTTTCGTCCCCACCCTCTAACTGAGTCTGGGTGACGTGAATCAACTCTTCCTTGATGGAATAGGATATTTTGAAAAACATTTTCATCCTTTG
>DPLM01000198.1:9518-9784 GCA_003541985.1 Deltaproteobacteria bacterium
AGCAGTTGACCAATCGGGCACCTCCATCGTCACACAGACGTCCAAGTCTCCCCCCAAGAAATCACAATCAATCAGCTTGGAATCAATTTGAGAAGCCATCCCCTCGATTTGTTTCACACGGGCTGCGTAGCTTGAGTCCTTCATACCTCTAGCAGCATCCTCTGAATAAACTCCTAGAACTTTTATTTTCATATTTCTACTTTGTGAGTGATAAAGCTCTCCCAAGCGCGGTGACTATTGAGAGCTGTTCAAACCATTGTTATCAG
>DPLM01000410.1 GCA_003541985.1 Deltaproteobacteria bacterium
TTTATAGGTCTTGTTGATCACAGCAGAGGAATAATTCAGGGTGAGGTAAGTTTTTGAACAAGGAATTTAAATTCACCGCATTTAATATAAGCAAAAAGCACCGGAATACCCAAGTTGGTGATGCGATTCGGTTTACACATCAATATGGTACCAGAAAACCCATAATACCCAAGGTCGGCCT
The DNA here is from genome assembly GCA_003541985.1 of Deltaproteobacteria bacterium. Lineage (GTDB taxonomy): Bacteria > SAR324 > SAR324 > SAR324 > NAC60-12 > JCVI-SCAAA005. Next base: position 182 of record DPLM01000410.1, read on the forward strand.
ATAATGGGTTTGGCAGTCGATAACCAATCCGACCTATCCAAATCCTGTAAGTGGACAGAGAAGAAAGCGAAAGGGAAGAAGGGGGAAGGGGTGGATGATCTACCATTCAATCATATATTTAAGGAGAGCTAGTGCTGACTGAAAGACTTAAGAAGAGATTGGATAGGTTCAGTGACTGAACTGTTAAAGGTAAGAGGAAAGTCAACAACCTGCTTAAGCTCATAGTTAATACCTCTGAGTTATGGGAGTTGAACTATTTTAATGTACAGGGTAACAAGGGGGTCAGCGACTAAGGGGCCAAACTGTACATATAAACCTAAGCATGTACGCAGGACATACATTTCTAAGAGTACCTGAAAGAGAGCTTGTTCCTACTACTGAGTTGCAGCCCACCAAGATTGCAACATTTTAGTAAGCTTATCGACAGTTGGCAACTCTCGGAAGGAAAAACCAAAGATCTTAAAGTAACTAGAAGTTTCCAAGGCAACACTAAGCTCCGGATTCTTCAAGAGGCTATTGCTGACACCCAGCAACAAAGGAACTCCTTGGACCTCTTCCAATTGCAGTAGTCGTTGTCTAAGTGGGCCTGCGTGCCAACCATGAAAAAGTTCAAGAGCAACCGAAGCTCCTGTCTGATGCTGCAGGACAAAATCTGGAAAGCAGTAGCGATCACCTGGCAACGGCACAAAGCTACCAGCAGGCTCCAACCGCCACTCTGGTAGGCGCTCTTTTAGGCGGTCACCAATCTGTTGAAATTCTGGAGGCACATAATCGTGGAATTGTTGATAGTGCGAACGGATTCCACAACTCGAATCCAGTTGCAACTGAAGTGGTGGTTTCTGTCGGAAGCAGACCGTAGCTCGCAATTGCCAGTTTTTCTGTTGCAGGATTGCGGGGAAGAAATTGGCCAATTGCATTCCGTACTTCTGAGTTTTGTAGAATAGGCTCAGTGGACCATCGATTCGAAGCTGAAAGATACCCTGTTCACCTGTTGTGATCTGGACCAGCAATTGGTGAAAGCGTAGGTACTTGCACAGCTGGCGCAACGGTCCAGGGTCTGGGTACTCCAAGCGCAGTTCCAGAGCTTCTGAATTCAGCAGGAGCCCTTGTACCTGCGCACAGTTGTAGCGATGGAGTAGAGCATCTGCTCCAATGGGTGAGAATTGCAATAAGCGCTGCTGAGCTGGTAGATCTGCGTAAAGAGCTTCCTGAATCTGTGCAACTGGTTGACTTCGCAGAATCTCTAGACGCTTCCAAAACTCTTGAAGATTGGGATCTAAAGCTTTAGCTTCTTCGCGCAAAGCTTGACGCGCCTGAATGAAGATTAACTCTCGGAAACACTGCTGTTCTGCTGGGTCTCCTATATCAAATTCGGATCGATCCAACAGCAGCTTTTCCAATCCACGTCCTATTGGAGTATCGAGTTGCTGGCTTTGTAATTGGAGTGAGGTTTCTACGCTAAGCTCCTGACGCGTCGGGCCATCTGCAGAAGCCTGCCTAAAAACTTCTATGAGGGCTTCCGCGGCTCTCTGCAAAGAAATATCATCCGGATCCAAAAATTGAGGATAGATTCTTCCTTTACGACTACGGAACCGCAGCAAGTCACGCGTTAGCAAAAGAATCTCAGCAGCATCGTTGATCTAAAGATTACAGACATCTCATCAGAAAGGCTTGGCAGAAGCCATGTAGATCATGAAGGCGGATGTACAGAAGATACCAATGTGGACGAACATTGCCATTGGCTTGGGCAGGTCACGTTTGAGAATCTGCATTCCATTTAGGAAGCCGAAAACAATCAGCAGCAATAAGCCAACCAGTTTATAGTGTAACCAGAGCCCATTGCCAGGCTTGAAGGCTCCCGTGATTATTGCTAGGTATAGGCCTGTTGCTACGGCAATCCCCAAGATTGGGTAGTAGATGAACTTGTAGATTCGATGCTGAATCCACTGGGCTCCAGCAATCTGGGCATCTTCAGTCATTCGAAAACGAAAAACTACTGCGAGGGACTGCACGAACAGAGTTCCAACAACGATACAAACAGCGGTCACATGAACGGCGACCATCGTATGATAAAGCATGGATGAACCACAATATGAGGTGAGTCAAAGGTCTGTGAAGAACATTCAGCTTACGAAGTTACCCCGCAGTTGCAAGCAAGCTCCACCAAATCCACTTTCAATCACTGATTTGATTGGCAAAGGCTTCACCATACCGACCAACACAAAAAAATCATTGGCCTTCTACATCCCAAGAGTTGCCTCTGCTCAACGCTTATCGCAAAATAGAAAAATTTGTTGGTAAACCAACCTTCAAACTGATTTATCTTTTTTCCGAAAGAACTATAAATGTCAGAATTCCATACACTACAACTCACTGATCTAGAAGGTAACGAATGCGCTCTCTCAGACTACGCTGGCAAGGCTTTGCTGCTGGTTAATGTGGCAAGTCACTGCGGTAAGACCCCGCAATACAAGGGGCTCGAAGATCTGCATCAGCGCTATCAGGAACAAGGCTTCAGCGTGATGGGCTTCCCTTGCAATCAGTTTGGACAGCAAGAACCAGGAACTGCCCAAGAAATCCGACAGTTTTGTGACCTCAATTATGGAGTGACATTTCCCCTCCTTGCCAAGCTAGAGGTCAGTGGAATAAACCAACACCCGCTCTATGCGCTTTTGACCGGACCAACCGCCGCATTTCCAGGAAAGATCACCTGGAACTTCGAGAAATTCCTAGTTAACCAAGAAGGCGAGGTACAGCAACGCTTTGCCCCAAAAATAACTCCAAGTGATCCGGAACTGATCCAGGCTCTGGAAGCGCTGCTCTGAGTTATGCTTCGTTTTGGTAATCAGATGAACACGCCTCCCATCCGGTTGTTGTTGCTTGGGATACTTTCCGTGATGACCTATCTGAGTTTTAGCTCTCCAGCTAAGGCACAATTGCTTCCCATGGCTGGAATTCTGGGCAGCGCTGTGCAACAAAATTACGAGGACTGCATCCTTAATAACATGAAGGGAGTGCAGAGTGACATTGCAGCTCAGGCCATTCTAGATGCTTGTCGTAGCAAGTTTCCAAATATCAATGGAGGAGCTGGACTACCTGCTCAAAGCAAGCTGGGGATCCTGCCCAACCAGGCACTCAACCAACTGAACGGTGAGTTGTTACAGGATCTAGGTAGTGAGTTGGTCTTCCGTCTCTATAATGGCAGTTCAGACTGGGAAATCCATTCCTTGACGCTAGGACTGCAGTATTGGGATCTAACTCGGTCAACCAGTATTGTGGAACGGCACACTCAGATGATGTCTACTGAGCAGTCATTTCTACCTTCACAGTGGCTGGAGATCCGGATGAACAACCCCTCAAACTCTCCTCACCTGTTACTGGAACGCTGGTGGTTTGAGAGTGCTAACGGTCGCCAACTACCCAGCTTGCCAACCAACCACCGAGAGTGATCAACTTGCCATTTGACAACACGCGGCTTTTCGTCAGATCAGTAATCGTAGAAAACATCCGGATGAACGCCTTGCGGCCCTAAAAAATTTCCGTTAAGGTGACATTATAGATGATCTGATTGTCCCTCTATCCAGGCATATTCTGGTTTGAGCCAATCATCTTCTGCGCCGCCAATATCTTCCATTTCGTCAGACAGGAGTCTACCATGACAAAAGTGTGCATCGTGCAGAAGCGGCAGATCGTACTGCTAAAGAAAGAAATCTACGTCGAGGGCAGTCAGGAAGAGATTGAAGATTGGATCATTCACAACCAGTTGGATGACACCAAGTACCAGTGGCGAAACCACACTGAGTATATCGATGCAGGACACGAAGAGTACGAAATTCTTGAAGTTCCTGAGGACGATGGCTACGACTTCCTACGTTACGTCCGCAAGCCCCCAGTCTACAACCTGGAACGGGACAACGGCCGAAAGATTCAGACCAAGAAATAATTCTACTGCGAATGCCTCAAATCCTGGCAATCGCCCATGCCTTTCCCCCCCATTACTGCTCCCAAGATGAACTGAGTTCAGCCCTACGCATTGCTTGGCAGGACCAGAGACTCGATGTAGCAATTTTTGATCGCTTACAGCGCAATGTTCAGGTTCAGGGACGCTACCTAGCTCGACCGTTAGAAGAGTACCATCACTTCAAATCCTTTACCCAAACCAACCAGATCTGGCAGGAAGAAGCTCTATGCCTCAGTGAACAAGTGGTCCAGCAAGTACTGGATCAAGCTCAGCTAGAAGCCGACCAAGTCCAATTACTGATGAGTACAACAGTGACAGGGATCGCGGTGCCTTCGCTGGAGGCCCGCCTGATGAACCGACTGCCGTTTACACCGACGACTCGACGGGTCCCACTGTTTGGACTGGGTTGTTTAGCTGGAACCGCTGGGATTGCCCGTTGTGCTGACTACCTCCGGGCTTACCCCACCCATTCCGCTTTGCTGCTCTCGGTGGAACTCTGCTCCCTGACTTTGCAGAAGCAGGATTTATCTGTAGCAAATCTGATTGCTAGCGGTCTCTTTGGTGATGGAGCAGCGGCTGCACTGCTCGTTGGCGACAAGCATCCTCTGGCCATAGACGCACCTGTAAGTGTACTAGACTCCTGTTCAGTCTTCTTTCCAGATTCTGAAGAAGTGATGGGCTGGAAAATCAGTGCATCTGGCCTCAAGATTGTCCTCTCTCCAGGAGTTCCCCATTATACCCGTGAGATGCTACCGGGACCCCTGAAGAATTTCCTCGCCCAGCACAACTTAGAGTTTGGTGATATCCGTCACTGGGTCAGTCATCCTGGAGGCCCCAAGGTGATTGATGCACTGGAAGAGGGGCTGGCATTACCAGTAGGAACACTGAACCGAACGCGTCAGAGTCTCACTGAGATTGGTAATCTCTCCTCGACCTCTGTGCTGATTATTCTAGAAGAATGGCTGTGTGACAGGATAGCAGAGCCAGGTGATTGGGGGATGATGCTCTCGATGGGGCCAGGCTTTTGTGCAGAAGCTGCGTTACTGCGCTGGTGAGCATGGAGCGAGTCAATTTTCCTGACGATAGGGTGAGAGTTCCGGATTGTTTTCGATATTGCCCTGAATCGAACGCTTCTCTTCCTCAATGAATTCCCCAATCGCCTGATGAAAGGCAGGATGGGCAATCCAGTGAGCACTGTAGGTCAGATTGGGTAAGAAGCCTCGCTGGATCTTGTGCGCTCCTTGGGCACCCGCTTCAAAACGCTGCACACCTTGTTCAATTGCGTACTCAATCAGGCGGTAATAGCAGAGTTCAAAGTGCAGACTCCGAAAGTCCTGCCAACAGCCCCAGTAGCGTCCAAAGAGATGTGGTCCTTTGTGATAATTGATCGTACCTGCCACCCATTTCCCCTGCTTACGGGCGAGTGTCAGTACCAAGTGATCTCGAAAATGTGTGAAGATGTACTGGAAAAACTCATAACTCAAGTAAGGCATCGCCCACTTGCGATCAATCGTAGTCAGGTAGAAGTCATGCATCACTTGGCAGAGCCTCGGCTCAATCTCCTCTCCTTGCAGCAGAATCACCTCCAATCCTTGTTCCTGAACCTGCCGCCGTTCTCGCAGAATCTCTTTGCGGCGTTTGCTTCTAAGTCGACTGAGGAATTCTTCAAAGCTTCCATAACCCTGATTCTGCCAATGAAATTGAAAGCTATGTCGCAATAGTAGACCAGCCGCTTCATAGATTTCACGCTCTTCTGTAGGAATAAAAAGAAAGTGCAGAGACGAACAGCCTCCCCGCTGCGCTAACTCTAGTGCGCTGGCAAGCAATTGATGCTGAAGTTCTCTGGGGTTGGATGCATCTGCCGCAACCAGTAGCTTGGGACCTGTCGCTGGGGTAAAGGGTACAGCCGAGGTGAGTTTGGGGAAATAGCGTTGACCATAACGTTGGTAGGCGTTCGCCCAATCCCAGTCAAAAATGTATTCCCCATTGCTATTAGTTTTTTGGTACAGATAACAAGCTGCTTGTAGCCGTTTCCCTTCCCAGAGCGTCAGGTAGCGAGGTTCCCAACCAGTTTCAATCCCAACACACTGACCTTCTTCCAGCGCAAGCAGATAGTTGTATTCGGCGAAGGGGAAAGCATCTCCAATCAGTCGATTCCAGGACTCTGGAGTGACTTCACGAAGGCTGTGGAAAACCTGTTGGTGCAGATTTCTATTGGTTTGAAGGGCAGTGCTACTCACGTCAGTCTTCGACCTGAACCACATAGATCTTGTCGGCAATGTAGAAGGTAAGAATGGCCGGTTGTTCTTCCTGCTGGAGGGTCATTGAACTCATCACATCAGCACAGGAAATCACTTGATACTTCCGACCTGGAATCACCTGCTGGGTGTGTAGAATCTTGAGCAACTCTTCGGAATCTTCTAATTCTTTAGTAATCATCATGATCTCCACCATCATACCTTCTTTTGCCTAGTCCAGGGTGAAGCAATCCTTTGGTGATGACAATCGAGTGT
>DPLM01000020.1 GCA_003541985.1 Deltaproteobacteria bacterium
GAAATATCCAGGCGCATCAACGCGTCCATGGTTTGTGGTGTCGTTTCCATAATGTAGAGCAACCTCTTGTGCACGCGCATCTCAAACTGTTCGCGTGATTTTTTATCCACATTTGGAGAGCGCAAGACCGTGTACTTGTGGATCTTAGTCGGAAGGGGAATCGGGCCTACAATTTGGGCGCCTGTGCGCTTGACCGTGCGGACAATTTCTTCAACAGTTTGATCCAATAACTTGTCGTCGTACGCTTTGAAGCGGACTTTGATTTTTTCGTTCATGCTCCAACCTGCAGTAGGAGAAGGGTTTTCCCTCTCCTGCGGTATAATTACTTAGTAACTTCGGTGACTACGCCGGAACCAATAGTACGTCCGCCTTCACGAATCGCGAAACGCACTTCTTTTTCCAGAGCAATCGGTGTAATCAACTCAACTTCAATCGCTACGTTATCGCCAGGCATCACCATTTCAACGTCTGTTGGCAATTGAACCACACCAGTAACGTCAGTGGTTCGGAAGTAGAACTGAGGTCTATAGTTGGTGAAAAATGGCGTGTGGCGTCCACCTTCGTCCTTGGTGAGTACGTAGACCTGTGCCTTAAAGTTGGTATGTGGTGTAATTGAACCCGGCTTGCAGATTACCTGGCCGCGTTCCACTTGCTCTCGCTTGAGACCCCGCAGCAACAAACCTACGTTGTCGCCCGCTCGCCCTTCATCAAGTAATTTGCGAAACATTTCAATTCCAGTGACCGTAGTCTTCTGGGTCTCGCGAATTCCACAGATCTCAATTTCTTCACCGACCTTGACCAGACCGCGCTCAATTCGACCCGTAGCTACTGTGCCACGTCCGGAGATTGAGAAAACATCTTCAACTGACATCAGGAATGGCTTATCCAAATCCCGCTCTGGGTTCGGAATGTAGTCGTCAACGCTGGACATCAATTCAGCGATTGGCTTATATTCATCATTTTCTGGATCTTCTGAAGTACATTCCATTGCAATTAGTGCTGATCCCATGATCAGAGGAATGTCGTCCCCAGGGAAGTCGTAGCTGCTTAGCAATTCACGAACTTCCATTTCGACCAGTTCTAGTAGCTCAGCATCATCTACTTGATCTACTTTGTTCATGAAAACGACAAGGTATGGAACATTGACCTGACGTGCCAACAGGATGTGCTCTCGTGTCTGAGGCATTGGGCCGTCAGCTGCAGAGACAACCAAAATTGCGCCATCCATTTGGGCTGCACCCGTGATCATGTTCTTAACATAGTCGGCGTGACCTGGGCAGTCCACGTGAGCGTAGTGACGATTTTCAGTTTCGTATTCGATATGCGCTGTCGCAATCGTGATTCCACGTTCTCGCTCTTCTGGGGCTGCGTCGATTTCACCGTATTCACGCTTTTCAGCAAAGCCCTTCATGGCCAACACTTTGGTGATTGCCGCTGTCAATGTAGTCTTGCCATGATCCACGTGGCCAATTGTCCCAATGTTACAGTGGGGTTTGGTTCGTTCAAATTTCTCTCGCGCCATTGATGACTCCTTTGTTCGTTTGTGGATTGTCGTTTACACAAGCCCCATTATGCGCTACCAAATGATAGAATTTGCTGAAGGGTCTCATTTGGTAGTTCCTCGTAGTGAGAAAACGTCATGGTGTACAAAGCACGCCCTTGCGTAGCAGAGCGTAAATCAGTCGAATAACCGAACATTTTGGAGAGGAACACTTCAGATTCAACAACTTTCATCTCGTTTTGATCCTCTACCAATTTAATGCGTCCATTGCGGGTGTTGAGATCCGCAATCACTTCTCCCAAGAAAGCCTCTGGTAGGATCGTCTCCACACTCATCATCGGCTCCAGAAGGGTTGGGCCAGCCTCTTTGACTAATTCTCTCACCCCATTTCTCGCAGCAAGTTGGAATGCCAACTCTGTACTTCCGTCTTCTCGCCATTCCGCTTCCAATATTGTGAATTTTAGATCCACCATCGGATAACCTAACAACATCCCACTCTGCGCCGCATCCCGAATACCGGTCTCGATTGCTGGCGCAAAGCCGAGTGGAGTGCTGCTTGGCAATTTGCTAAGTACTTCAATTCCTTGACCTGCCGACAAACGCTCTAATCGCAGTGTACAAGCAGCGAATTGTTCCTTGCCTGCCAAAGTACCTTCAAACGTTTGTCTCAACTGTGCTGCTGCTGCCGCCGCACTTTCGCGATAGGAAACTCTCGGTTTGCCAGCATTGCAACCAACTTTGAATTCTCGGGAAAGCCGATCCAGCACAATCTCCAGATGTAACTCTCCCATTCCAGAGATGATGATCTGTCCTGTATCCGGGTCTATCTTCTTACGGAAAGAAGGATCTTCACGTTCAATACTGGAAATAGCATTTTCGAGCTTCGGCTGATCTGCTTTCGTTTTCGGTTCAACCGCGATGTCGATCACCGGCTGCAGAAACTCTGTACCTTCTAGTAAAATCGGGTGACGCTTCTCGCAGATAGTGTCTCCAGTGACTCCCGCAGAAAGGCCGATCGCTGCGGCGATATCCCCAGCTTCCAAGCGATCGATCTCCGCTCGCTTGTTGGAATGAAGCTTGACCAAGGTGCCAATGCGCTCCGTTTTTCGAGTCCGAGGGTTAAAGACAATGTCTCCGGAAGCTAGAACGCCTGAGTAGACTCTGACGAAGGTCATCTGACCAGCAAATGGGTCATTGGCGATTTTGAAGATAAGGCCACAAAAGGAGGAGTCGCTCGTGGTGCGGGTTTCTTCTTGTTCGCTATCCGGTTGTTTCCCAACAATTGCCGGCACATCATCAGGGGAGGGAAGGTAGGCAGCTACGGCGTCCAGCAGGGGCTGCACCCCCTTATTCTTAAATGAGCTTCCACACAAGACAGGCAGCAGTCGACCTTCGATTGTTGCCTTTCGAATTACCTGACGCAGACGCTGGGTACTGATCTCCTGCTCTTCCAGAAAAGCTTCCAATAACTCATCATCTAGTTCCGAGACTTTTTCAACCAGTTCTTGGCGCTTTTGCTCGACAGCTTCTTCTAGTTCTTCTGGAATTTCTGCCACATCGACTTTTGCGCCAAGGCTCTCCTCGACAAAGTAGAGAGCTTTGCGGTCTAGCAGATCTACAATTCCTCGAAACTGATCTTCACTACCAATAGGATATTGTAAGGCTACTGAATTAGCTTTAAGTTTCTTGCCGATATCCTCGACTACTCGAAAATAGTCTGAACCGATTCGGTCCAATTTATTTACGAAGGCTACACGAGGAACTTTGTATTTGCTTGCTTGCCACCAGACCGTTTCAGACTGTGGCTGAACTCCAGCTACTCCACAGTAGAGAGCGATCGCTCCGTCAAGTACTCGTAACGAGCGCTCGACTTCTACCGTGAAATCAACATGCCCTGGGGTATCGATGATGTTATAATCGTGCTCCTCATCCTCATACTTCCAACCGCAACTGGTCGCTGCAGAGGTGATTGTGATTCCTCTTTCCTGCTCCTGCTCCATCCAGTCCATCGTGGCAGAGCCGTCGTTGACTTCGCCAATCTTGTGAATCCGACCAGTGTAGAAAAGGATGCGCTCTGTGGTTGTTGTCTTGCCCGCGTCAATGTGTGCGATGATGCCGATGTTTCGGCGAAATCGACGGGCTTTGAACATTTACAGTGTTCACCAACGATAATGAGCGAAAGCTTTATTGGCTTCGGCCATCTTGTGTGTATCTTCTTTCTTTTTGATGGAAGCTCCCCGGTTGTTGAACGCATCTAACAATTCTCCAGCAAGTTTTTCTTCCATAGATTTGCCACTTCGAGCAATTGCGTAGCGAATCAGCCAGCGGATAGCCAATGCTTGGCTGCGCTGAGAGCGGACTTCTACAGGAACTTGGTAAGTAGAACCCCCAACACGCCGTGACTTGACTTCCAAGTTAGGCTTCACGTTCTCAACTGCTTGATGGAAAACATCGAGAGCCCCGGCCTCTTGCTCCTTGTGTGAGATCAGGTCCAAGGCCTGGTAAAGCACTTTTTCAGCGACGCTCTTTTTTCCGTCATGCATCAAGTTGTTGACAAACTTGCTGACCAAGAAATCTTTGTACTTTGGATCGGGGAGAACAACGCGCTTTGCAGCAGATCTTCTTCTTGACATGTTGGACTACCCTTTCTTCGCACCATATTTGGAGCGCCCTTGCTTGCGGTTCTTAACACCGACTGTATCAAGCGCGCCTCGAACAACGTGGTAGCGAACTCCTGGAAGATCTTTGACACGACCTCCCCGAATCAGCACCACGGAGTGCTCCTGCAAGTTGTGACCAATCCCTGGAATATAGCTTGTCACCTCAATGCCGTTGGTGAGCCTAACACGGGCCACCTTGCGTAGAGCCGAGTTTGGCTTCTTGGGTGTTGAGGTGTAGACCCGCACACAGACTCCTCTTCTTTGGGGGCAGGCCTGCAGGGCTGGGACGTTGTTTTTCACGACCCGCTTCTTACGCCCCTTGCGGACAATTTGGTTCAGGGTTGGCATGGCTTTAGCTAGGGTGTCGGGTTAACTGACATGAGAGACTCGCCGAAAAAATGAAAACGGTAAAGCTACCATTTCAATTTTTTTAAGTCAACGCTTTTCGCTCAAAGTCCCACATTTTTTCAACCAAGCGTTCCACAGCAGCCAAAGGTAGGGCGTTGTAGAGAGAAGCACGCACACCTCCGACCTCACGATGTCCTTTGAGCGCCAGTAGTCCCACCTCATCACACTCCCGAA
>DPLM01000191.1:0-4133 GCA_003541985.1 Deltaproteobacteria bacterium
GACCACACTCGCAGAGGGTTCTCTTCTCAGTAAACTGCCGAGGCTATCCACCAGAAATGCAATCAATACTCCTGGATGCTGAAAGCCAAACCGTTCCACAGGAGCGCCGTGTCTTGTGGCTTCCCACACTGTATTAACGCTTAGGTGGCCGATGACATGCCTTGCAACCTCCATGATTTCATAGGTAGATCGGTAGCCAATCGTTAGAGGTTCCATGGTGGCTACCTCCACGCTCAGGGCTTGTAACATGGTATTCCAGTCCTGATAGCGATTTCCTGCCAAAATACGCTGATCCATATCTCCAGCCAAAGTTACGCTTCTACGCTCTGGAGGCGTCATAGAGAGTAGTAACTGAAGTTCTGGAATACTGAAATCCTGGACCTCATCTACCAGTAAATGATGGTACTGCAGTAATTTATTCTTCCGACCACGAAGGGGCCCCGTGGTCAGCTGGTATAATAGCAGTAGCAGAGTATCGTCTTCCTCATCTAGGGTTGGTAATTCATCACTGAGACTCTGATTTTCTAGCCATCCTTCGGATGTTTCTCCATCTTCTTCGACTCGTTCTCCAACGATGACCTGACGCCGCTGGTAACAACGTACGTTCCAACTCCAGATTTCTTCGAGTTGACTTTCACTGAACGACCCTGGAGCAAAATCGGTAATTGCTTCCTGCAACGCGCTACGTTGAATCAGCGCATCATTCCAGAGTTGGAGGGCTAGCGCCTGAGGACTCTTGGGGAGATCGGGGAACCCGTTTTCTACTAGGCGGTCTATTCGCTGCTGGATCGAGGAATCGGGCATAGGTGGTAGATGGGCAAAGGCTTCTTGCCCCTGGGCCCATTTCAACAACCGAGATAAACGATCGGTTACTGGAGAGTTGGCAGAACTGTTCCACACATTGATTACATCACCACCGTTGGTCAATGAACTAAACAATTCCTTTAGTTTAGCCTCAAAACGATCCAGCTGATGCTCTAGCTCCCGAGCACACCAAGCAAGAATGGCAGGACTTCGCTTGAACTCTATTACCCTCACGGGAGTATTCTCAGCATAACGGGAAGGCATGTCTGGGAAAAAACGTTGACGCAATTGGGCAACCCATTCCTGAAAGACTCTTGCTTCTACTCCATCAACTCCAAGTGAGGGTAGCAGCTTACTAATGTACTGGGCGAGGGCCTGATTAAAAACAATCGGTAGGATGCTATTGCTGTTGAAGTAGCTTGGTTTTTGTGTCATCAGGTAAGCGAGCCGGTGTAAAGAAACTGTCGTTTTGCCCGAACCAGCTCCTCCCTGAATAAGAATCACACCAGCTTCTGGTTGACTAATGATTTCAAACTGCCGTTCATCAATCAATGCTATGATTTGTGGTAGATACTTATCCAGTCGGTATGGTCCAATTTCATGGATTGGTCGAGTAGCACTACCACTTCCACCACTCAGTTCAATTCTTGTCTGTTTCCACTGAAACCACTGATCATCTTCAAAAAACCACGTGCCTTGTGGACAGCTGACACTGCGTAGAACCCCATCTTCGATACGGACTAGTCTTCTAAGTAAAAGCCGTCCTTCAACTTCTCGTCCTCCCATTTCTTCAATGTACTCTTCCTCTTCTTGGTAGCGATAGAAAATTTGACTAACTGGCGCCTTTTTCCAATCAACTATTGAGCAGGAGAGGTGAGCGGAGAAGAAGTTCTGGTTACCAAGCAACAGATCTCGAATCTTTCCCTGCTCCTGTAAGCGCATGTGGGCAAAATATGGGGAATGCCAGTGAAAACTTCGATTCCTTGGTGTTCGCTCCTGTTGTCGTTGAGCAAGCAAGATCAATTGCTCAATTTGATTGGTCAGCGCTGGTAAATCCTCTGGATGTGCTTCTCCTAGAGAATCACGCAACTCGAGAATGTCATCATAATAATTAGGGTCAGCTTCATCAGCTTGATCACGTAAGGCTCCCTGTTGAACTTGCTGTAATAAGTCCAACTCTTCACACACTGCGTCCGGGAGAACAGCAACCGGTGTTCGCATAACAGGTAATGAATAGTAAGAGGTCTAGGGGGACGTAAGTGTGTCTTCAGAATGAGTAGTTTCAGGTGAAGTTTGCTGCAGGAAATATTGCCCGATAAATAGATCTAGCATGGCTATCACCGCTTCATCAAGATGCTGCATGACCCAGAGTATGATTTGTTCACCTTGTGAGGCCAAGGCAACATCAGTGAAGTGAGACACATATTTTTCAAAACGAGTGGAATCTCGATCTTGTCCGTAAGTAGTAGCTTCATCCACAAATAGATAGTCTGCTAAGTCACCAACTCTTTTAGTATGGCCAAAAATGATTTGTCCATAGTGAATATTGAGAGCTGGAAACTGTTTCGCTTGTTGGCAAGCGTCTTCCAAGCTGTTTGGTAGTCCATCAGAGAGATGAATCACCACTCGATGCCCTTCTTTCTTTCCAAGCAACTGCTGAGAAAATGAAAAGATGGCATCGTAGGCAGTTGTGCCGCCTGGTGCAATGAAATTCTGAAAATTACTTATCACACCCTGAGCACCATCGCTGTAGGGTAAAATACTCAACGTAGAGTCGGGCAAATAGGCTGGCAGAGTTCTCAGTAACTCCGCACAAACCAGATTGGAGAGCTTAAAGATTTCTTTCTCGAAGGTCGAAGCACTCATGTCCAACAGAATTACTACATGGTGCGGTAAACTCTGAATCTTGGGAAGTGTGATTTCCTGAAATAAAGAAGGAAGCTCTCCCTGGTTTTGCATTTTCAGGACTTTCTTGGCAACATCTGACAGGGTTGCTTCCATTACCTGTTGATCATGAGCAAACAGGCTTTCCTCCATTGGAATTAGTGGAGGATCGAGTAAATTGAACTTGGTTGGAACCTTAAACTGGAACATATTCTCTTCTGCCTGCTGCCGTAGTTCCTTGTTCAGGCTTGAATTCTTATTCTTGCTTTCAAGGGTTTGTTGACGTTGCTGATTAATGGTTTCCAAAGCGGAACGGTATTCCTGTAGAAGTTCCAGGCAAATTTTGTGCTTGAGTACGCAGGCAAATTTTTGTTCCCAGTTTTGCTTGAGAAGTGGCTTTCCTTGAAAAAAAGGAATACGACGACCTTGTTGTAGGTGAATCTCAAAGTCTGGGTCCAGTTTGCCAAAGCGAAACCCAAGGTTGGATAAACGTAAAATCTCATGAACACTGAGGAGCACACGTCGTTTAGGAATCACAAAATTGATTCCCAGAATGCTGACTTCTTGAAGACATTTTTTTAGAAGTTCGATGTTTTCTGGTGAGTCACCAGCATACTCGGTGAGTAGAGAATTTTGTAATTCCTGACTGTGACGAATTATCGGTGCTAGTTCTGCGTTTCGCAGGTGTTCGCCTGCCAATTGGCGTGTCTGTGCACGCAGGTCCGCATGGGGTCGGGGATCAAGTTGAGGAGGTGTTGGAGAAGTATAAATGGTGCTGTTCTTCAAGAGTTGCTTGCCCTATAAAGGGTATTTGCTGGGTTGTTTTGATGAGAAATATAGACAAGAAGGGTTGGTCTGCTTTGTGCTTTTGTGGGTCTTGTGTGCGTCAATGCCTTATTTTTCTTCCGCATGCCAACGGAGTTTGTTCATGGAGACCATACTACTCGGTTTTTGTTTGATTTCCCTTATGATCACAGGATTGATCGTTGTGGTAGAAGTCCTCCGAGAGCGCAAAAGATTTTCAAAGCTTTCTGAAGAAGTAGAACTGCGCCAAGAGTTGCGTTCTCTGTCCAAGGAATATTTTCAAGTAGTCGAGGAAGAAAGCCAACCTCAGATTAGTCAACGAGTCTTCGATGTTTTGCGACAACAACTGAAGATTTTTGGTTATCGATCTGAAGAGCAGCAAATGCTTTTTTTGAACCGTCTGCTAGGCAGTAATCACAAGGTTCTTTCAGACTTAGGCCCACAGGAACTGCGTCAGGTGTTCGCAGAAATTCACCGTTACAACGCCTCTCCCATGAACTACGACGCTCTTGCACAAAGCGCCTAGGATCCGAGTTTTCGCCAGTTGCTGCTGCAGTGTTCCGCTCTACTAACATGATGGGTACTTGCCTAATGAATCTGCTCATGAATATCTTGCCCATAAGTCTTCTTAACTTTGGCTG